>CAYQDT010000108.1:0-8504 GCA_964416225.1 uncultured bacterium | reverse complement strand
GATGGCCTCGTCCGAAGGCCGCGGGCTGCGGAATAGGAGCCCGCACGCGCTGCACTCGACGATCTCGGTGACGTAGTCCTGTGTGAAGTCGGCGCGCTCCGCGAGAGCATCCGTGTCCGCCACCCGCAGCCGGCGCCGGTGGAACCAGCGCAGGTATTCCAGTTGAGCGCGAATCTCATGCCGGTCACACACCACCCGGTGCTCGCCGCCGCCGCACACCCGACAGCGGACGTCGACCATCGGCTCCGCGATCATCCCGCCACCTCACATGTGCCGCGCCGCACCCGCTCCCTCCGCCAGGCAAGCCGGAGGCGCCCGGCGCGGCAATTGGTTTTCCCCAGGTCGCAGGCTGCACCAACCTTGAATACGCGGACGCTCCGTCGAACGGTCGCCCGGGAGCCACCGACCCGCCGGGTTGTCCGCTTTCACCACCAGCGGCGCCATCGCCGTCGCCGCACGCCCCGGAGCGCTTTCGGATCGCCCGGAGAAGGTGGTACCGGGCACGAGAGAGACGCAGTGCCAGGCACAAACCCGCCACCCGACGCCTCCGGAGGCGGTAGAGCGTGGACCGCAGCTAATCGGGAAGCCTTCCCCAGCCGCCGCCGGGCGGCAAATACCAGAGACGCCCCCAGCGGGGGGCACCTCGTCAAACGGCACCCGGCGGACCCCAAATCAGCCGCCGGCCAGCGGCAGGCAGAGGTGGAACGTCGCCCCTTCACCCTCCGTGCTGGTCACCCAGATCCGGCCTCCGTGGGCGTCCACGATCCGCTTGCAGAGCGCGAGCCCAAGCCCCGTGCCGGAGCTCTTGGTGGTGATCAGCGGCTCGAAAATGCTCTCGTGGCGCTCCTCCGGGATGCCGGGTCCGGTGTCCGAAACGGAGAGATGGCACCACCGGCCATCTCGCTCCGCGCGAATCCGCAGCGTGCCGCCGTCCGGCATTGCCTGGATCGCGTTCCGGATCAGGTTGTCGAGGACCTGGAAAACCTGGGGACGGTCGACCATCAGTGGCGGAACATCGGGCGCCAGTTCGGTATGCACCGCGATGGCCCCATCGGGACGCGCGACATCCACCACTTCCTTGACCAGCGGCCCGAGCTCCACGGGCGCCGGATGGGGCTCCCCGGTGCGGGCAAAGGCGAGCAGCGTCTGAATGATCCGCTCCGACCGGTGCACCTCCCGCTCCATCACCTGCAGGCGGCTTCGGACACGCTCGTCGTTCGTCGCCAACTGGGTCTTCAGCCAGAAGAGGCTGAGCGAGATGGTGTTCAGCGGGGTGCGCAGCTCATGGGCAATCGCGGAGGAGAAGAGGCCCAGCGTGGACAGGCGCTCCGCGCGGAGCAGCTTGTCGTGCTGCTCCTCCAGCTGGCGGGTGCGCTCCGCCACCCGCTGTTCGAGCTCCTGGTTCGCCTCCGTGAGTGCCGTCTGTGCGGATTCCAGGCGCTCGGCCATCCGATTGAAGGAGCTCACGAGCTGCTCGAACTCCACCAGCTCCGCGCGTGGGAGCCGCAGGGAGAGATCGCCGCCGCCCAGTCGCTCCGCGACGATGGAAAGCCGTCGATGCGGCCGCAGGCCGAGGCGCACCACGAGAATCGCCGCGAACGCAAACGCGACCATCGCCAGTACCAGCGCCAGCACCGCGTGCGTCGTCTGCTCGTTCACCTCGGCCAGCGCCTTTTCGTCACTGCGGAGGTGGATCATCGTCCAGCCAATTCCGGGAATCGGCGCCGCGTAGCCCATCAAGGGCTCGTCGCTGCCGGGGACCGGGATCGCCAGCGGGTGGTTGGGACGCGTCTCGCGCAGGAGGGGGCTGTCCCGCACGACCTGCACCAGCCGCGCATCTCCCTGAAATCCCACTGGCACCTGATTCTGGTCCAGGAGCGCGTCCACGTGGTTCGGCTCGCTCGTGGGATCGAGCCAGGGCCGGCCGGAGCCATTCACTCGATACTCGACGGCAATCACGCCGGCCAGCTCACCCGCCGAACCCCGCTGCGCTAGGGCGATCCGCACGAACGGCTCGTCTGAAGCCGGAGGGGTTACCACCGGCGAGACGTAGCGCCCCTCCCGCAGCACCTCCTGAAAAAACGGCTCCGATGCCTGGGACGTGAGGGCGCGGCCGGGCTCCAGATAGCGGACGTAGCCATTCGGCTCGATCACCTGAATGGAGAGCAGGTTCTCGTCCTGCTGCCGGAGGTTCTGCAGATACGTGCGGACCTGCTCCTCGCGCAGGTACCCGTTGAAGACCACGTCGCCGATGGTGCGCTCCTGGCGCAGCGTGTCCTCCACGTTTCCCGCCGCCGCGTTGGCGGAAGTCTGGGCTACTTCCCGGTTGGTCGCTTCCAGCAGCCGAACCCGGCTGGCGGTGCGGTCGTTGTGCTGAATCCACTCCAGGCCCAGCAGCACGAGCATCAAGCACGCCAGGATCAACTGGAGCCGCCCTCCAAGCGAGCGGATCTGCCCCAGCCAGACATGGCGGAGCCAGGTGGCAACGATGCGATGAGGGTACACGTGCGGTTTGAGTCGCGCTACCGGTGCCATCGAGTGCGGGAGGCACAGGGAAGGAGGTATCCGCCCGGCAGCTCACGGTTCATGTTCCGCTATTCCCGCCCGACCGCGGCCTCACCTTAGATTGGGAGGATGTGACGGGGACGTCAACAGCCCGACCCCTACCTTTCGCCCCAGTACTGGTACGTCAACCGGGCAATGTGCCGGATCGCCCCCTCCGCCGCGGCCGCCGAGTCGATATCCTGCGTCAGCACCGCCAGCGCGAGAGGACCGGCAGGCGCGTAGATGATTCCGATATCGTGGTTCACGCCGGAGATGGAGCCGGTCTTGTTCGCCACCGGCGTATCGGGTGGAAGCAGTCGGGGGATGCGTCCGTCGAACTGCTGCTTCCGCAGGATCGCCAGCATCCGCTCGCACGCGTCCGGGCTGACCGCGCGGCGCTCTTCGATGCGCACCAGCAGGTCGGCCAACTCTCCCGAAGCCGCCCAGTTGTCCAGGCCCCGGTCCCGGGCCTCGAAGTCGTAAAACCGGCGGCCGAGGCGGGTCTGCGTGCAGCCGTACTCCGCGAGGCGGCGGTTGATCGCCTCACAGCCGAGGCGCTCGATGAGCAGGTTGGAGGCGGTGTTGTCGCTCACCGTGATCATGAGATGCGCCAGGTCCTCCAGCGTCAGCTCCAGGCCCGCATGGAGCATCGAGAGAACGCCGCTGCCCGGCACCTTGACCGCGTCCTGCAGGACCACCCGCTCCGAGAGGCGCAGCCGGCCCGCATGCGCCTGGGCCATCAGCTCCACCATGATCGGGACTTTGATGACACTCGCGGAAGGGAAGCGGCGCTCCGCGTTGAGATCGAGGGCGCGGCCGCGGCGCACGTCCCGAACCGAAACACCGATGATCCCGCCGACCTCCGCCGCGATCTCGTCGATCCCCCGCGCCAGCCGCTCGTCGGCAACCTGCAATTCCTGCTCGTTCACTTCCCGCTTCTCCCGTTCCGCGCGCCGGACTTCGGTTCCGGTCCCACCACCACCAGCAGGTAGTGCTCCGGGTCCAAATACTGCCGCGCCGTCCGCAGCACGTCGGCCCGGGTTACCCGCCGGACGAGCGCGGGGAACCGCTGGCGGTAGTTGTAACCCAGTTCATAGTAGTCCGCCGCCTGGAGATAGCGTGCGAGCTGCCCGTGGGTCTGGAAATCGAAGACGTAGCTGTCCGCCAGGTAACGCTCCGCTTCCGCCAGTTCCTGCTCCGTAACCCCGGCGGACCGGATCCGGCGAATCTCCTTCAGCAGTGCGGCCACGGCCGTCTGCGCCTTCGCCGGGTCCGTCCCCAGTGCCGCGATGAAGACCCCCGGCTCCCGCCCGGCACTCCCGGTGATGCTGCTGCTCACCGTATACGCCAGGCCCTGGACATCCCGCAGTTGATAGGGGATGCGGGCGGTGAACCCGCCGCTCACGCCCTCGCCGAGGATGGTGTCCATCACGCGGAGCGGCACGAAGTCGGGGCTCCGCCGCCGGACCCCAAGGTGCCCCAGGATCACCTGCGCCTGGGTCTTGTTCATCGGGATGTGGCGAGCCACGATGCCCGCCTGCCGCACCGGATCGGGGAAGCGGGGAATGCTGCGTGGACCCAGTGCCGGCCAGTCTCCGAAAACCTCGGTCAGGTGGGCCAGAAGGGCGGGCGCGCGGAAATCCCCCACGGCGACGATCGTGGTGTTCTCGGGGCGATAGTAGCGCTGGTGAAACTCCGCCAGATCATTGCGGGTCAGGCGCCGGACCGTGGCCGCGGTTCCCGCCACCGGGCGGTGTGCCGGATGCGCGCCGTACACCAGCGCGTCGAACGCCTCCCGGGCCACGTAACCGGCATCGTCGGCGCTCTCGCGGAGCTCTACCAGCAGCCGCTCCCGCTCGGCCTCCAGCCGGTCCTCCGGGAACTGCGGCGCACGCAGCAGTTCCGCAAACAGCGGCAGGAGGTCTTCCGTCCGGGGACTCAGGCTATCCAGCGTGGCGACCGTGGTCTCACCACCCGTTGAGACGGCAAAGGACGCGCCCACCTGCTCGAGGGCCGCGGAGATCGCCTGGTGGTCCCGGTTCCGCGTGCCCTCGTCCAGCATGCGCGCCGTCATGTTGGCGAGGCCGGCGGTCTGGTCGGTGTCCTGAAAGGAGCCGGCGTCGATCCGGGCGGTGAGCGTTACCGTCGGCAGGTCGTGGTTCTCCAGCAGAATGAGATGCAGCCCGTTCGGCAGGCGACGCTCCACCGGCTCGAGCGGGGCGAAGCCCACGCTCTGCGCGCGCGCCGCCGGCCGCTGCCGCACGGGCGCCGGACGGACCCGCGCCGCCCGGGAGCGGGCCGCGGGGTAGGCGCCGCGAATGCGCGTGCCGGATTCGTCGCCGGGAGCACGTTCGCGCCCCTTCCCGCGCGGCTCCCCGGAAGGGTCCAGGTAGCCGATCACAGCATGCTCCCTCCGCAGGTAAGTCTCGGCCGCGCGCTGAACGTCCGCCAGAGTCACCGCCTGGATCCGCGCCACGAGGGTCTGCAGATAGCCGATGCCGCTCACGGCATCCGACTCCCCGAGCACGGAAGCGAGCTGGTTGGCGGTCTGCAGCCCGTTGACCCACTCCGAGTAAAACTGGTTCTTCGCGCGATCCAGCTCTCCGGGCGTGATCGGCTCCCGCTTCAGTCGCTCGAACTCCTGCCAGACGGCGCTCTCGACCACCTCCGGCGCGATCCCGCTCTTCAGATTGGCGTTGAAGGTGAGCTCCCCGGCATCGCGGAAGGCGCCCAGAGTGCCATCCAGGTCCGCGACGGTCTGGTCTCCGTCCACCAACCGGCGATACAGCCGGCTGGTGCGCCCCTCCGTGAGCACGTCCTGCAGGATCTCCAGCGCGTAGATGTCCGGGCTCCGCCGGGGAGGCCCGCTGAACTCCAGGGCCACCCGGGCCACCTGGGTGGGGAGAGTGACTCGCATGCGCCGCTCCGCCACCTGCGCCGGCTCCGTGATGACCCGGTGCTGCGGAACCGGAAGCTTCGGCACCGCCTGAAAGGCCTGGGCGGCGGAAGCCAGAGCCTCCGCCGGGTCAACATCTCCCGTGATCACCAGGGTCGCGTTGCCAGGCACATAGAAGCGCTGGTAGAAGGCGTAAACGGTATCGCGCGGCACCCGTCGGATATCGCCCATCCACCCGATCACCGGGTTCCGATAAGGATGCACCTGGAACAACAGGGTGCTCAACTGCTCCCCGAACGCCTGCTCGGGATCGTCCTGCCCGCCGCGCCGCTCCTCCATCACCACCTGGCGCTCCGCTTCGAACTCCTTCCGATCGAAGACGCAGTTGCGCATCCGATCGGCCTCGATCCGCAGCGCGACCGTCCAGTTGCGCCGGGGAAAGTTGAACTCGAAAGCGGTGTAGTCGTTGAAGGTGACCGCGTTGTTGGAGCCGCCGTTCTGATAGGTGAGCCGGTCGATCTCCCCCTTCGCCAGCCGGTGCGTGCCCTTGAAGAGCAGGTGCTCCAGGAAGTGGGCCAGGCCTGTTTCACCCGGCACCTCGTCCCGGCTCCCGACGTGGTACCACATCATCGTCGTCACCACCGGAGCCGTGTGCCGCGGCCAGACCAGGACCTTGAGTCCGTTCGGCAGCGTCCGCTGGACAATGGCCGCCGTCGCGACGGCCGCACCCGGTTGCCCGGCGGAGGCGGGTGGGTGCACGGGCGGCCGGACCGCGGGAGCCGCGGAGGCCGCCCCGAGCATGCACAGCAGCATCCCAGTGAAGGGAATGAGCAGCGCGCCGAGCAATTTGCAGCGAGTTAGCATGTCGCACCAGCTTCCGTGTCGCGTCCGGGATGGCGCCCGAACCGGGCGAACCCGCGGGGGCCGGCCCGCGCCCGGTCGGACGTATTACTATGCCCACGGCACGCCCACCCATCCGCGTTGGAATTCTCGGATACGGATTCGCCGGGCGCGGTTTTCACGCCTACCTCCTGACGCATGAGCCCCGCCTGCGGTTGACGGCGGTCGCCTCTCGCGATCCGGCACGGCGGCGCAGCGCGGAGTCCGACTATGGCGTGCGGACCTTCGCCTCGCTCGATGAGCTGCTGCAGGAGGGTGAGGTCGACCTGGTGGTGATCGCCACCCCGCACCACGTACACGCCGAGCAGGCCATCCGGTGCATGGAGGCCGGCAAGCACTGCGTCTGCGATAAGGTGATGTGCCTGAACACGGAAGCAGCGGACCGGATGATCGCCGCCCGCGACCGGAGCGGCGTGCTCCTCAGCGTGTTCCACAACCGCCGCTGGGACGGCGACTACCTGACCCTGCGCGGCGCCCTCAACGCGGGCCTGATCGGCCGGCCGCGGTTCTTCGAGCTCGGAAGCTGGCGCTGCCGCGCCCCGCGAAACTGGCGTGGGCGGAAGGCGGAGACCGGTACGATTCTCCATGATTGGGGGGCTCACTTCCTCGACCAGCTCCTCCAGCTCGTTCCGGGGCCGGTGGTTTCGGTCACGGCGCGCGCCCAGCATGACTGGCCGGACCTGGACGTGGAGAGCTACCTCGGCGCCGACCTTACCTTCGCGGACGGCACGCTCGCGCGGATCGAGGTCGGAAACCGTGCCCCGATTAGCAAGCCCCACTGGTACATCGTGGGGGAGCTCGGCGCGATCGTAAAGGAGGGGGTGGATCCGCAGGAAGCGGCGATGCTCCGCGGCGACATCCGCTCCGCGCGGGAGGACCCCTCCGCGTACGCCCGCGTCACTACCCGGGTGGCCGGCACCGAGGCGGAGATGCGCCTGCAGACCCTACCCGGCGACTGGACCGCCTACTACCGGAACATCGCCGACGTCCTTCTGGAGGGAGCCGAGCTGGCCGTCAGGCCCGAAGAAGCACGGCGGGGGGTGGCAATCCTGGAAGCGGTGGAGGCCTCCCTACACTCCGGCCCGGGCTGCCCCGCCGCCCTCTCCATCTGAGTCGGAGTCTCGCCCGCGCCCCGGGCCCTGAGCGTGCGATCCGCGCCCGGGCGGCTGGCTGCCTCCCCGGCGCGCGATACCCTGATACAACGGAGCAGCAGCAGAGACAGCGTAAGGGGGATGGCAGCAGTGGAGCCGCTGGAATTACGAGAGATTGGCCAGACGGGAGTGCGCGTCACCCGGCTGGGGATGGGATCAGGCACGTTGGGTGACCTCCACGAGCAGATCCCCGAATCCCAGGCGGATGCCACGATCGCGGCGGCGTGGGCCGGCGGCATCCGCTTCTATGACACCGCGCCGTTCTACGGTCACGGCAAGAGCGAGCACCGGATCGGGCATGTCCTGCGCACGCTCCCGCGGGATGAGTTCGTCCTCAGCACCAAGATCGGGCGGATCTACTTCCGTCCGTCCTCTCCGGAGGCGTATGAGCCGGGTAGCTGGAAAGCGGGACTGCCGTTCAATTTTCGGGTCGACTACTCACGCGGCGGCGTCCTCCGCTCCTACGAAGACAGCCTGCAGCGGCTGGGGATGCCGCGGATCGACGCCCTGTTGATCCATGACCTGGACCTGGGATTTCACCGGACGGAAGAGCGGCTCCGGGAGCACCTGGATGCGCTGGATAACGGCGGAGGCTACGCGGCGCTGCGGGAGCTGAAGGCGTCCGGCGAGATCCGTGCCATCGGGGCGGGCATCAATGAGCTGGGGATGATCCCGCGCTTCCTGGAGCGCTTCGAGCTGGACTACTTCCTGGTGGCGATGCCGTATACGCTCCTGAGTCAGGAGGCGCTGGATCGGGAGCTGGCCGTCTGTGCGGCGCGCGGCATCGGCATCGTCATCGGGGCGCCGTTCGCCTCCGGCATCCTGGCCCGCGGTCCGGAGACGGGCACCTACGGTTACACCACGCCCGATGCCGGCGTGGTGGAAAAGACGCGCCGACTGGGAGCGGTGTGCGCGCGCCACGGCGTGCCGCTCGGCGCGGCGGCGCTGCAGTTCCCGCTCGGCCATCCAGCGGTGGCGGCCGTCATTCCGGGTCCGAATTCTCCGGAACAGGC
>CAYQDT010000107.1:3405-8561 GCA_964416225.1 uncultured bacterium | reverse complement strand
GCATGGCAAGCGAGCCGGATCAGCCCCGCGGGAGCGTTGAAAGCAAGATGACCTGGTTCACCCTGGCCCTGCGGAACAGCGGGAGGCGCCCGCTCCGGACGATGGTGAGCGTCACGGGCGTCGCCATCGCGCTTGCCGCGCTCTTCAGCCTGCTGCAGTTCCAGCGAGGGTATCAGCGCGGGATGGCGGAGGAACTGGACCACCTTGGCGCCCATATCCTGGTGGTGCCGAAGGGCTGTCCTTACGACGCGGCGTCGATCGCGCTTCACGGCGCGCGCTGGCCCTGCTATCTCCGGCAAGAGTACCTGGCGGAGGTGCGCGCGACGCCGGGGATCGCCACCGCCGCGCCGGCCCTCATGAATGCGTTCTACACGGACAGCGGCAGCACCGTTTATGTGGGCGCGGATCAGAACCTGCTCACGCTCAAGCGCGGTTGGAAGATCAACGGGCACTTCCCCGAGACTCGCGGAGAGGTGCTCTTGGGGTCGGACGTCGCCCGCAAGCGGGGCTGGCGTCTCGGCCAGATCGTTTCGCTGCCCGGAATGGAGCATGCCCGGGGACGGGTCTGCGGAATCCTTCAGCCGACCGGCGGCGCGGACGATACCTTTACCTATCTCCGCCTCCTTGACGCGCAGAGTTGGTTCGCGAAGCCGGCCCAATTGACCCATATCCTGGTCCGCCTCCGCGACCCGGACCTGCTGGACCAGGCCGTCAACCAGCTCCGCGGCTGCGATGCGGGAATGGATATGAACGTGGTGCCGCTCGCGCACCTGTTCCGCACCATACAGTCGCTCATGGATTCGACGCGGGTGCTCTTCGGGGCCGTGGCTTTCATCGCGCTGCTGGTGGCCGGCGCCGGCGTCAGTAACACGGTGCTGATGGCGGTGGTCGAGCGCACCGGCGAGATCGGGACCATGCGCGCGTTGGGTGCGTCCCGGTGGGACGTCTTCCGGTTGTTCTGGTTGGAGACCCTGGGGCTCTGCCTCGCCGGGGGGGTGATCGGTGTCGGCGGCGCGTTTTTATTGGCACGGGTGATCGAAAGCTGGCTGCGCACGCGCCTTCCGTTCGCGCCGGCCCATCCCCTGCTCCAGTGGGAATGGCCGGTGGCGGGCGTCTGCCTTGGAGCCGGCCTGGCGGTCGGCACCCTGGCGGCGCTGCTTCCGTCCTGGCGTGCGGCCCGTCTCTCGCCCCTGGAAGCGATTCGATCGAACGAGGGCTGCGCGTGAAACCGGAGGCAGCGGCGGTGATCGAAGCCAGGGAGCTTACGAAGAGCTATCACCGGGGCCGGGAAGAGGTGCGGGCCCTCGACGGCGCCTCCTTTCAGGTAAGCCGCGGCGAGTGGTTGGCCGTCACCGGACCCTCCGGCGCCGGAAAGACCACCCTGCTGAACCTGATCGGCTGTATGGACGTGCCGACCTCCGGCTCGCTCCGGATCGGCGGAACCGAGACGGCGCACCTTTCTGAGCGGGCGCTCACCAAGCTCCGGCGAGAGCGGATCGGCTTCGTTTTCCAGCACTTCGGGCTGCTGCCTACCCTTACGGTGCGCGAGAACGTGGCGCTGCCCGCGCTGTTCGCGGGCCGGCGCATGGAAAAGCGAGCTGCGGAGCTGCTCCGGAAAGTCGGGCTGGAGAGCCGGCGCGACCACCGGCCGCGCGAGCTCTCCGGAGGGGAGATGCAGCGCGTGGCGGTGGCGCGGGCGCTGATCAACAGCCCCGAAATCCTGCTGGCGGATGAACCGACCGGCAACCTGGACACCGCGACCGGAGAAGCCGTGGTGGACCTGTTCCGCCACTTGCACCGCGAGGGACTGACGATCGTGGTGGTGACCCACAATGAGCGTCTTGCCGCCGCCGCCGGACGCCGGATCGTTCTCCGGGACGGACGGATCGTCGGCTGATCACGCCGTCGCAGCCGGGCGCCCGTCCTCGTGCTCCGCGGCCGGCGTCCCCCGCTGGCTCGGGCGCACGGTCTATGGCGCGCAGCGCAGCCGGAAGAGGGAGATTTCCGGACGGCACCAGAACCGCAGCGAGTAATGGCTGGAGAGGCCACGGCTGGTGTACATCCGCGTCTCCCCGAGCTGCGACCAGCCGGAGGCGAACTCATTGCTCACGCGGGTATGGGTGACCGGGGCGCCGTACCCCGGCACGACCACCTGGCCGCCGTGCGTATGGCCGCAGAGGACCACCGGCAGGCCGAACTTGGACGCCTGCGTGATGATATCCGGTGAATGCGCCAGGTGGATGTGCGGCCGCGCCCCGTTCAATCCGGCCAGCGCCGTGGGGAGGTCTCCCTTTCGCACCTTACTGGTATTGGCGTCGGTCCCCGACAGGAGGAGACCGCCGGGCAGCTCCACGCTCTCGTTGCGGAGGAGGCGCACCCCCGCGCCGGTGACGAGCTCCACCATTCCGGGATGCAGCGCCTGCGTCCGGCAGACGTAGTCGTGGTCTCCGAAGATGCCGAAGATTCCGCGCCGGCTGCGAAGCTGGGAGAGATAATGCGCGCAGCCGGACATCTCCGCGCTCTGGCGCACCACGTAGTCGC
Organism: uncultured bacterium; assembly: GCA_964416225.1. Lineage (GTDB taxonomy): Bacteria > Armatimonadota > SYMT01 > SYMT01 > SYMT01 > CAYQDT01. The sequence continues at coordinate 6,020 of CAYQDT010000107.1, read as the reverse complement.
CCGTAATCAGGATCAGGTCCGGCTCCAGGTCGTTCACGGTGCGGACCATCCAGGAAAGGAGCCGGCGCGAGCGCGGGTTCCCGTAATGGAGATCGGACAGGTGAACCACTGACGCCCCGTCCCACGCCGCCGGGAGTCCGGTGATCGAAAGCTCGTGCTCGGTGACTTCCACCCGCGCCGGCTCGATCAGGAGCGCGTCGACGGCCAGCGCGGCACCCACGGCCACCACGCCGCCAAGAATGTACCGGAGGGCCTTGGGGAAAGCGTTCTCAGACGGGGCCGCGGATTCAGCGGATCCGGGGTTTGGTTCTTCCTGCATGGGCTCCTGGTTCCTGGCGCGGCGGCCTCTCTGCGGCACACCCCTAATCCTATCCTGAGTCGCCGGTGGAACCTCGGCGGTGCTCTCTGCCCTCTCTCGGTCCCCTCCTCGCCGTCTCCCCACTCCGTGGTGCATCGAAGCCGGGCTACCGGTACAGGAGGTACGGCTGGCGCTGCTTGCGGAATCGCTCCACATCGCCCTCCCAGCTCCGGGTCACCTCGACCACGGAACGACCGGCGGCGATCCCGTCCGGGACTTCGCGCACGCCCCACATGCGGGAGGTCTTATCGATCTTCGCGTCCGCCGGGAATAGCCGGACCAGCGCGTCCATGAGCTCCGCCGCGGTGCGGCTGCCATCCAGGCGATCCCGGTCCAGCAGCCGCACCTCGACGCCGCTGCAGAGCTGACCCTGGAACACGCTGCTCGACGGCTTGAACTGGACGGGAAGGAACCGGCAGCCGGGGATCTGACGGTTGTTCAGCTCCGCCGCGAGTCTCGGCCCGTCAATCCACGGGGCTCCGAACCGTTCGAAGGGAGTATCCGTTCCCCGCCCCACGGAGACATTTGCGGATTCCAGCAGGCCGACAGCCGCGTAGAGCTCCGCTTCCCGGGGACTGCGGATGTTGGGGCTGGGGTCGGTCCACGGCAATCCCGTCTCGTCGAACCACATCCGCCGGTGCCAGCCCTCCAGCTCGACCACCTGCAGGTCACAGCCGATGCCGAATTCCCCGTTGTAGAGGCGCGCCAGCTCGCCCACGGTCATCCCGTGCCGGATCGGCAGCCGGTACCAGCCCGCGAAGTTGCGGAGCTTCGGGTCCAGGTAAGGGCCCTCGACAGCGACCCCATTGATCGGGTTGGGCCGATCCAGCACCACGAACCGGAGGCCGCCTTCCCGCGCGGCCTCCATACAGAGGCCCAGGGTGGTGATGTAGGTGTAGTAGCGCACCCCCACGTCCTGGATGTCGAAGACCAGCGTGTCCAGGCCCTGCAGTTGCTCCGGGAGCGGCTTGATGCGACCCGGTCCGTAGAGGCTGTACACCGGGAGGCCGGTCTTCTCGTCCGTCGAGGAGTCAATGAACGTATCCCGGTCCGACCGCAGGCCGTGCTCCGGCGAGAAGAGCGCCCGGAGCTCGACTCCCGGCGCGTGGAACAGCAGATCGATCCCGGAGACGCGAGCACGGTTGACGCCGGTGCGGTTCGTGATCAGGCCGATCTTCCGCCCGCGGAGCTCCGTGAAGCCGTCGCGCTCGAGAACGTCGAGCCCCGTGAGCACCGGCCGGGGCGGTACGGGTGGCCGCGGCGGCAGGCTCTGGGGCCGCACGATGCCCTCCACGACGTCGGAGACCTGCGCCCACATCCGCAGCGGGTTCCCCTTCCCGTCCGGGTGAACCCGGTTGGAGAGGCCGATGACGAAGCTCCGGCTGGAGGGGTCCACCCAGATGAAGGTGCCGGTGAATCCCGTGTGGCCGAAGCTTCCCGGCGGCATCAGGTCTCCCTTCACGTGGGAGTATCCGGAGTCGATATCCCACCCCAACCCGCGCACCGGGAGTCCCGCCGGCGAATGCGGCGTCGTCATCATTCGGACGCTCGCCGGGCTGAGCGGATAGTGATGCTCGTCGTGCCCATCGCTGGAGAGGAGCATCCAGGCAAACCGTGCCAGGTCGTCGCCCGTGCTGAATAGCCCCGCGTTTCCACCCACTCCGTTGCACATTTGCGCCGTCGGGTCATGGACGTCGCCCTGGAGGAACGTGCCGTTCAGCATCGTGGTGGGGGCGCACCGGGCTCGGAGACGCCCGTCCAGATGGAACGCCGTCTCCCGCATCCCCAGGGGCTTGAAGATGCGTCGCTCCAGGTACCGCTCCAGAGGCTCGCCGCTGACGCGCTCCACCACGTTCATCAACGTCACGTAGTTCAGATCGCTGTAGACGAAGCGGGTGTCCGGCGGCTGACGCAGGGTCGCGCCGGCGAGATCCCGGAAGACCTCCGCGCGGTGGTTCTGAATCGGCGGACCCGCGCGGTCCGCGTAGCGCTGGTAGAAAGCATCTCCGGCCGCCAGACCGGAAGTGTGCGTCATACACTGCCGGATGGTCACCTCGGCCTTGCCGTTCCGCGCAAATTCCGGCCAGTAGCGCGAGACGGCGTCCCCCACGCGCAGTTTTCCCTCTTCCTGAAGCGCCATCACCGCGCTGGTGGTGCCGATGACCTTCGTCAGGGACGCGAGATCGAAGACCGTGTCCACGGTCATCGGCACGCTCCGCGGGTGGACGGACCGGTTCCCGAACGCCTTGCGGTAGAC
>CAYQDT010000107.1:0-3395 GCA_964416225.1 uncultured bacterium | reverse complement strand
GTAGACGATCCTCCCGTGACTGCCGACCACGAACACCGCCCCCGGAATATCGCGCGCGGCAATGTGTTCCTCGGCGATGCGATCGATCGCCGACCAGGGATCTTCCCGCGCGGCGGTAGCGCGGGCGGTAAGCGCTGAGGCGGCGAGAAGCAGGGTCAGGAGAAGAATGGAGCGGAGCCGTCTCATAGTGAAGGTCCGGGCCGGATATGGATGAGGACGAGGCGGATGTGGACGAGGCGGACGAGGAGGAGGAGACTGCGCGGGCCCGGCGGGATCACCTCGGCGGTGCAAGAGGGCTTTCCTTCTTGAACGCCTCGCGCTCCCCACGCGCCGGAAGCCGCAGCCGGAGCGGGCGGCGCGAAGCCTTCGCAGCGCGATCGCGCTCGGGGCTCCCACCAGAAGCAGCAGCCGGCACCCCGCACCGGCTGCCCGCGGCAAGCGCCGTACCGGAGTCGGCACCCGGTCCGGATGATGGACGCCGGCAGCACGACCCACTTGCTTCCTTGGGCGGAAACCGGGCCGCATCCTCCCCTCTGGGCGGGAGGTGGTCGGACCGCTGGTGGGCGCGAAGTTTTGTGAATTTATTGAATCAGCGCCTGCCTGGTAAAGAAACGCCCTATCCGGAGAGTCGAAAAGGGTGATCTTGACGGTGACTCACTTCACGGGAGGCGCCATGCGAACCTTCGGCTCCCCGATGGAAACCCGTGCCGGCCGGAGCTTTGTCTGGCTGGTCGTCTCCACCGCCGCCTTTTTGAGCGTCGGCTGGCTGCACGCCCGCTCCGCCGCGCCAAGCCTGCGCGGCGTCTCCCTCCCCCGCGTGCAGTTGCCCCGGGTGCGGCTCCCACAGGTCGACCTCAGCGAAGCACAGCTCTTCGCCGCGGACCTGGAGCAGTCGAACCTGGCCGGCGCCAACCTTTCACGGGCTGATCTGCGGCAGGCCAACCTGGGGATGGCCTTTCTCCAGCACGCCTCCTTTGCGGGAGCGGACCTCCGCCTCGCCAACCTTTCCGGGGCGGACCTGCGCGGCGTGGACCTGCGGGCCGCGCGCCTGGAGAACGCCACGCTCCTGCTGACGAACCTCCAGCAGAGCGACCTCCGCGACGCGACCTACAACCGCTTCACCACCTTCCCGGACGGCTTCGAGCCGCGCCAGGCCGGGATGCGCGAAACCTGCCCCGATTAGCTCGGAAGCCCCGCCACCCCTCCGGCGAGGGCACGGCGGCGGCCGGAGAGGGACGGAAACAGGGGGATGCAGCCCGTTCCGGCGGCAGTTTCCGGTCACCCGAGATCCGGACCCGGAGCCGCGTTTTGATCCGCACTCAACTCACCGGCCGTGTCGCGCGGCAGTTCCACATACACGATGGTGCCTACCCCGACTGTGCTCTCGATGCGGATCCGTCCGCCGTGCGCTTCGACGATGCTCTTGCAGATGGCGAGGCCCAGGCCGGTCCCACCGTGCTGCCGATCCCGCGACTCATCCGCCCGGTAAAACCGCTCGAAGACGTGCGGGAGGTGCTCGGGTGCGATACCTTCACCTTGATCCGCCACGGTGACCACCACCCGCTCCGCCTCCGCCAGCACCCGCAGCGCGACCCCGCCCCCCGGTGGCGTATGGCGCACGGCGTTCACGAGGAGGTTCAGCAGGACCCGGCGGAGCGACTCGCGGTCACCGCGCGCCCGCACGCCCGGTTCGGCCGGCTCCGCCACCACCCGCCGGGCCGCCTCGGGCGGCAGGAGCTCGCAGGCCTGGCGGAGGAGCCCTGCGAGCTCGACCGGCTCGAAGCGGACCCGAAGCTGCCCCGCGTCGGCCCGCGCCAGGAGAAGCAGGTCCTGGAGGAGCCGCACCATCACGTCCGCCGACTCATCCACCGCCTCCAGTGCCCGCCGGTACGCTTCCGGGGGCTGAAGACCGCTCAATGCGAGGCTGGCCGTCCCCTTGATCCGCGTCAGCGGCGTGCGGAGCTCATGGGAGGCATCCGCCGTGAACCGCTTTTGCCGCTCGAAGCCGGACTGCAGCTCCCGGTTGACAGTTTCGAGCTTCCGGAAGGCGTCTTCCAGCCGTCCGAGCATCCCGTTGAACGTCATGGCAAGCTGGGCCAGCTCATCTTTCCCGGAGACGGCGAGGCGGCGCGAGAGATCGCCGACTCCGATCTCTGCGGCGGCTCGCGCCACTTCGCGCACGGGCTGGAGACCCCGGTCCGTCAGGAAGAGCGCCCCCAGTCCGCTGAGCAGGAGTGCGGCGGGAAGCATCAAGAAGAGCTGACGGACCTGGATGCCGCGGACGCGGTCGAAATCGGCCAGGTCCCGGGCCACCTGCAGCTCGCCGATGATCGCTCCTGTGCGCTTGAGCGGCAGCGAGAGCACCCGGACCCGGTCACCGGGGCCCTCGAGAGTGGTGTAGATCGGCTGCGTGGACGGACGGGCGGTGGCGGGATCCCAGGCCCCCAGCGCGCTCCACGGCCCCACGCACTCACCACGGAGGTTGAGAAAGCGCGGCCGCCGGAAGGCTGCGGCCCGCTGCGCATCTGCGTCCAGCCCCCCTCCGGCCGGCTCGGATCCGGCGCCGGAGATCCAGGCAACCGCACGGAGCGCGCGGTCCGCGGCGCGGGTGCCGGATGCGGTGCCGAACCCGGCCGGAGCCGCCGTTAGCCACCATCCGTGCGGATACCCTACGGCGATGATCCGGTCCGCGCGCTCCGCCAGTTCCCGATCCACGGCGTGCATCATTCCGAAATGGTCGCAGAAGGTCAGTGTGCCGCCTACCACCACGAAAACCCACGCCAGCACCGCGGCGTTCCAGACGGCCAGCCGTACGCGGAACGACCTGCCGATCATACGGGTTCGCCTTTCTCCTTGGCGGGCTCCTGCAGGAGGTACCCCATGCCGTGAACCGTAGAGATCAGCTTCAAGGGGTACGCGGCGTCGACTTTTCGCCGGAGGGAAGCCACGTGGACGTTGACATTGTTGGAGTCGTTCTCGTCGTCGTGCCAGATCCGCTCGTGGATCATCCTGCGGGTCACCACCCGGCCCTCGTAGGCCGCCAGCGCCTCGAGAAGCGTGTATTCCCGCGGCGTCAGGTGGATCTCCCCGCCGCCGCGCCAGACGCGGCGGGCCGTGGTGTCGATTTCCAGGTCCGCAATGCGGATCACCCGGCAGCGGTGTACCCGATCGCGGCGCAGCAGACCCCGCACGCGCGCGAGCAGCTCTCGGAAATCGAAGGGCTTAGTCAGGTAGTCATCAGCACCCAGCTCAAACCCACGCACCCGGTCGTCCACCTCGTCCCGCGCGGTGAGCATGAGGATCGGAACCGGGCTCCGCGCCGCGCGGAGGCTCTGGCAGACGGACCAGCCGTCCTTCACGGGCAGCATCAGGTCCAGGATCACCAGGTGGTAGCC
>CAYQDT010000106.1:3201-8572 GCA_964416225.1 uncultured bacterium | reverse complement strand
TCAGTGCTTCCGCTAGGGTGAGGTCGATCAGGCGGACGGTCACCGTGCCTTTCACGGAGGGCATCAGCACCACGTTTTCACCGCTCTGAATGGAGATCGCCTTCACGACCGTCGCCACGTCCGCGCCGACGAAGTCGAGGCGGACCTTCCGGTCGCCCTTCTGCGCCTGAGCGGAGGGAGCCGCCGGACCCTGGTAGGCGGCGAATACGCCCGCCGCGGGAACCAGCAGGCTGATCGCCAGTGCGTGGGAAATGGCGCGCGCCGACCGGCTGCGCCCCTGGCCCGTCATTTGGGTGTGCTTCGGGTTCATTGAGAACTGCCTCCTTGGATCTGGATTTCAATGCGGCGCTCACCCAACTGGAACACAGCGGAGCGCTCTTTGATTTCGGTGAGGCGCCAGGTGTCGGCCACCTGGTCGCCGGTTTTTAGGAAAAGGGACTGACCGGAAAACTTGACCACCGCCAGCGGCGGCTCGCCATGGACGATGCCGGAGAGGACCAGCTCATCCGGAGACGGCGCCGGAGCGACCGCGGGGGCCGGCTTCCTGGCCGCCACCGGCGCGGTCCGTGCCGGTGCGATCTTGACGCGGGCGCCGGCGGCGCCGGGAAGTGCCTGCGGAAGCGCCGGCGCGGCGGCCGGCCGGGGCTCCGCGGTCGCCGCCGTCGGCAGGAACGGGTTGTCCGGCGGGATCACCTCCGCTAACCGGAGAGCGGCCGGACCGGCCGGAAAGGAGGCCACCGTCGGTTCTCCTTGCGCGGCCACCGACTCGGCGCCGAGGGAAGCGGCGTCCTGGCCGTCGACGTCGCTTGCGGACGCGGATCGGATGTCCGCGCGGTGGGGAGTGGTGCGGTTGAAGGCGAAGCCGATTCCGCCGCCCAGCGCCAGCACTCCCGCCACGAGCACCATCGCGAGCTGCGGCCGCGGTGGGTGCTCCGCCGCCGGTTTCTGGATATTGCTGATCATCCGTTCCATCCTTGCCGACCCGAGCCGGAGGCCAGCGGGGCCGCTACGGGGCCCGGCTTCGACAGCTCGCGCGGCTGGTGAACCACGAACACCGTTCCGATCACTTCTGCGCGGACCACCGTCCCGGGGTGCGCCTCCGCCTGTTTCGCCGGAGCCAACGTCCACCGCTCCGGTACGAAAGCCTGCTGCTGCGCGCAGAGGCTGGCGACGGCGCGGTACACCCCGTCAAAGCTGCCCGTGACCCATACCTTCACGCTCTGCGGCCGGATCTCACCGAGGTCCGCGGAGGCGCCCTCCGCCCACGCCTCACCGGTGAGGGACGCCGTGCGCCAGCGGGTCGAAGGCTGGTTGACCAGGACCCCACGGGCGGCGACCCCGCACTTCTGCGCCACCGCCGACACGGTCAGCGGGTACCGTCGAACCTCGTCCTCGAGGAATACCCGCCGCTGGGAGTGGCGCCAGGAGTAGAGCCGCTCGCTGAGACCTCGGAGCTGCTCCCACCGGTCGTTCAGCTCCCCTTCCCGCTCCTTCTCCAGGCCCAGGCTCACGCGGGCGCCGTCGATGGCCACCCACTGCGGCCACACCAGCGCGGCGCCGCCGATCGTGGCGCACGCGGCGGTGAGCGAGGTATGCACGATGAGCCGCATCCAGAGCGGCATGGGCCGCCCGGGGCGCGCTGCTGCTGCTACCGCACGTTTCTGCACGTCAGTCCCCCGTCCAGCGGCCGCTGACCTGGGTGTGAGCGCTGGTGCTCTCCCCCACCGGCAGCACGGCGAAATCAATGTAGGGCGATTCTCGCAGGCTCTGGGCGTAACTCTGCGCCAGCGCCGGGGTTGCCGCGGTAACCTGCATCCGAAAGCGCGGGCCGTCTCCGCTGATCTCGGTCGTCCACACACCCTTGGGCCGCCGGCGGCTCAGCTCCGCCATCTCCGTACTCCACGCCACGATAGGGCGGGCCGTCACGTCCGACATGTAGCGGTCAACGTCCCGGCGGAGCTGCGCGAGCGCGAGCCGGTGGGTCTCCAGCTGCTTCAGGGTCGTCCGCATCGTCTGCATGCGGGACAGCGCCGCCTGCCGCTCCTGGTCCAGCTGAACCACCTGCCGGTGGAAGTGCAGCGCCGCCTGGACGCTCACACATCCGGTCACCGCCAGGATGCAGGCGGCGATAGCGCCGTCTACAGGGCTCAGGCTCCAGGAGCCGCTCTGCGCTGCCGGAGCGGCGGAGGGCGCTTCGCCCGACCGGCGCGCGCTCCAACGGTTCGTGAACACGGTGCTCTCCCTACAGCCACGGGAGCGCTCGCGACACTCCCACCATTTCGGTCCGCTGCTTGCTTCTGGCCGGAGCGAACTGCTCTCTCTGGCCAAAAGCTATTCTGGCAACGGTAAGGGTCGGCTAGAGAGCAAGAATTGGCCGAAGCTGGCTGGTTCCGGCGGGGCCTGGGCGCCGCACGTGGGAGAGCCAGGGCGGCGCGCTGCGCGACGGCAGACGAATCCGGCCGAGCGGGTGCGGGCGCGGCCCGGTTCGCCCAGGTGCGGCGCAGCGGAGTCGTTCGATACGATCGGGTCGGGTGCGGGAGCAAATGAGAGCGGGGCGACTGGAGTGAGCATGTGGAATCGAGCGCGACCGGACGGCGAGGAGCCCGGTCTCGGAGCTTGACCTCTCGCTTCCGCTCCGGGTGTCTGGTCCTCTACGGTGAGCGCTTCGATCGCCGTTCTTTGCGAGGCACGGTGGATCACTCGCCCGAAGGTGCGCCGTACAGCACGGTCATGAGCTCGCCGTGGGCGAGCTCCAGCTCCGCAACGGCCGCTTCAACCGAGGCGATCTCGTCGGGCGGAACGGTTTGGCGCATGGGTGCGCAGATGTAGGCGGCACAGCCGAACGGCCGGAGGTCGGCGGGAAATGCACAGCCGTGCGCTGAGAGGAAATCGCAGGGGGCGCCTGCCTCAGGCTCAGCGCCGGTCAGGGTCCGCGCGACAATCCCCGCGGCATCGGCCACCGGCGAGGCGGTGGAGCGCGGAAGGCGGTAGCCCAGCTCTTCCACCAGGATCAGATCGGTGGGGCGGACCCAGGTGGGTTTCCGGCAGCAGGGGGTAGCGCAGCCCGGGCAGTGCTCGCGGGTGAACGGCTCGAACAGAGCCCGAACTCGCCGCTGCGCCCGGCGATAGCGAAGAAGGGGGTTCATGATCCGGACCGTATGGAGTCCGGCGCCGAGACGGGGGCTTGCGCGTTCCGCCCGCCCGGCGCCGGACTCCACCCGGCATCAGAACATCGCGGCCGTGCTCCGCAGCCAGGTATTGATCTGGCGGCAGAGGTCATCTCCTTCGTGGCCCAGCAGCCGCCGGAGCTCCCGCTGGTCCAGCTTCAGGAGCATATTGCGCGTCTTCTTCACCTCGTGGCGGCCCCGCGCCTGGCGCGCCTCGCGGATTAACTGGAGTGTGTGTGCCTGCAGGCGGTCCCGCTCTTCCCGCTTTCGCTCGCGGCGAGGATGGTAGGAGGTGCGCTTGGTTTCCGTGACGGCGTGCTCTTCGATGAATCGGCGAACGTGCTCCCGCTGGAAGATGTTGTCCGCGCGCGCCTCGTCTTCGTGCATCTCTCGAAGCACGTCTGCCGTGGAGCGAAGACTGGACATCACAAAGGCCAGCGGCATCCCCCGCTTCTGAAGATCCTCCGCCATCTCCCGCAAACGTTCCTGGTCCTTCGGCGCCATCTCTCGGATGTTCGGTACCGCTTCCTCTAACAGCTGTTCTCGCGCCGACCACGCCTCTGTTCCATTTACCGGCATCTGGTCACCCTCTCCCTTTCGATACGAGTACTCCCGATGGGATGCCTCCGGAAACGTTGGGATTCCTACCCCCGCTTGCAGGACACTCCTCCTCTTGCTATAATCGGGCCAGTTTCCCGGGGTAGCGAGCTTCACTTCTATCATAGCGCTCCACCCCTCCCCACGCCGGAGGACCGGCAGCCCCGGTCCCCGAATTGGTTTCCTGTCCGTGCTGATGGTGACTGCTCGGGCGCAGGTTGCGGGACCATTCCACCCTGGAACCTCGGCGCCCCGGTTCTACCCTACCGGAAAGCGGCCGCATCGGGCCTCTGCCTGCTCGCCCAGCGCTGAATCGCCCGGAACCGCTGCTAGCCGGTCATCGTATAGCTTAATCGAGGTTAGCGTGCTCACTACTGAAACCACTACGTTGGCGCCGTCCCTCACCATTACCAATGATCGCACTCTGAACGCGGCGGACCGCCGGATGTTCGAGGACCTGTGCACTCGCCATTACAAGCAGGCCTACCACATTGCATACCGAATGACGGGCAGCCACGCTCGCGCCGAAGACCTCACCCAGGACGCCATGGTGCGGGCTTACCAGTCCTTCCATCGGTATCGCCGGGAACTTCCGTTCGCGAATTGGCTGTATCGGATAATTGTCAATCTCCATATCGACGAGCTTCGCCGCCGGCCCAAAGCCTGGATCGATTCGGTGGATGACCTACCGGCACTCGCGGAGCTACCGGATACAAATAGCGACCCTTCCGATCTGGTCCTCTCTCAGGAAATCGATACCCGTCTCCAGCAAGCGCTGAACTCTCTACCCAAAGATTTCCGCACGGCCGTGGTCTTGTGCGATATTGAAGGCCTCTCCTACGAGGAAATCGCGGACGTGATGGCGTGCTCGATAGGCACGGTCCGTTCGCGCATCCACCGGGGGCGCAACCATTTGCGCCGATTCCTGGGAGTGGTCTCCTAAGCGGTTTCAACCGGCCCGGCCGAAGCGCATATAGAGATCGTGGGACCGCCCCTACCCCGTCTCGCCAGTCCGCTACCTACCCACAGGAGCTTCCTGGATGCTATGCTGCCGGGTTCAAAACCTGCTCTCCGCTTTCTGTGATAGCGAGCTGACAGGCGCCGAAATGCTTGAGATCCGGCGCCATCTCTCCGATTGCGCCGACTGCCGCCGCGAGCACGCGCAGGTGCTGCAGATGAAGCGGCTGCTCGGAGGGCTGCCGGCAGTCGCTCCCGACCGCCCGTTCCGGCTCGAAGCCGTGGAGACGCGGGCGCGGGTGGCGCCGCCACGGTCCCGCTGGGCTCGCCTGCTTCTGCAGCGGCTGCAGGGGTTCCAACTGGAGTTGACCCGGCTCCAGCGATGCACCCCATTCCTCGCCCTCGGCACCGGCGTTGCCCTCTCGGGAATGGTGATCGGCGTGCTGGATTATCCGCAGCGCCCGGACGCCGTTGCGGCACACGTGCCGCGCGCGCTGCCGGGCGACGAGGACGAGCACGGCAGCCTGGAGAGCCGCGCCAGCGAAGGGGTGCTGCCCCGGGGGCTCCTCCCGCCGTCCTACCGCTACTACCCGGGTCCGCCCGTGCAGTATTATCTGGCGCCCGCCTCCCAGCGAGTACTCGTGCCGGTG
>CAYQDT010000106.1:0-3101 GCA_964416225.1 uncultured bacterium | reverse complement strand
TCCGCCCGTGCAGTATTATCTGGCGCCCGCCTCCCAGCGAGTACTCGTGCCGGTGGCCTATGAGAGCAGGCTGAGCGGGTCGCCACAAATAGTGAACAACTTTTCTCGTTCTGGACGGAACTGATCCCCCGTGCTCCGGGTCTATAGTGGGTAGATCGAGCACGACAGGGGCCCGCCCGGGCAAATCATTTCCTGGCGTGTGGAAGCAACCCTTGCCATCCCCGTTTGGGGGAGGAGGCTATTTCAGTATGAAAGCGATTGGCCATTTCAGTTCTGCAAAGACGACGAACTGGACTGTTTGTCTTTTGAGCGCTTCCCTGATGAGTGTCGCGGCGAGCAACTGGCTGCGCCCGGCGCCGGTTTCGGCCCAGGCGACGGCCCCGGCGCGGCGCCAGATGACGGGCGAGTCTCGCCAGGCTCTCACGGCGCTCCAGGATGCATTCACGAATATTGCCGATACGGTCGAACCTTCGGTCGTGACCATTGAGGCGCGGATCGATGCGCCGGAGAAGGGCGCTCCCACGTCCACCCGCTCGATGGACGATGAGGGCGACGGCCTTCCCGAGCCGTTCCGAAACCTGATCCCGCACGGCGGGCGCGGCGATAATGCGCCCCGTCCGGCGACCGGCTCGGGCGTGATCGTCCGGGAATCCGGCAGCACCTATTACGTGCTGACCAACAATCACGTGGTGGACCAGCGAAATAAGTTCTCGGTTCACCTGAGTGACGGCACGAAGCTCCCCGCGGACCTGGTGGGCACGGACCAGCGAACGGACCTGGCGGTATTGAAGTTCCGCACGCACCATCCGCTGCCGGCCGGAAGCGTGGCGCAGTTGGGAGACAGCGATCGCGTCAGGGTGGGTCAGTGGGCCATCGCCATCGGCAGCCCGCTCGGCTACGAGTCGACGCTGACCGTGGGCGTGATCAGCGCCAAGGGCCGGGAACTGCATGACTTCAGCTCCCGGGCAACCAACTACGTGAACCTGCTCCAGACGGATGCGTCGATCAACCCCGGCAACAGCGGCGGTCCGCTGGTGAACGTGGACGGCGAGGTCGTCGGCATCAACGTCGCGATCGCCTCTTCCGGCATGTCGCAGGGCAACATCGGCATCGGCTTTGCTATCCCCGTCAACACGGCGAAGATGGTGATGGAGCAGTTGATCGGGACCGGCAAGGTGGTCCGGGGCTACCTGGGCGTCCGCTGCAGCACGGCCAATCGGACTCTGCCGCAGGAGCTTCGGGACTTCCTGAAGTCCCCACAGGGCGGCGCACTCGTGGAGGACGCGGAGGCGAACACCCCCGCCGGCCGGGCCGGGCTCCGCAGCGGAGACGTGATTGTTCGCTTCGGCGAGCACCCCGTCCGCAGCTTCACCGATCTGGAGAGTGCCGTCGCTGCCACGAAGCCGGGGACTACCGTGCCGCTGGAAGTGGTACGCGAGGGGAAGCCGTTCCGCACGAGCATCACGCCCGTCGTCCGACCGAGTGAAGCTGAGCTGGCGAAAACGATCCCGACCTCCGGTCCGGAGCCGAAGTCGGCCAACGCGCAGCCGGTCCGCAGCAAGTTCGGCCTGTCGCTCCGCGGCAGCGGACCCGGCGTGACCGTCGCAGGCGTGGCGCAGGACAGCCCCGCGGCCGAGGCCGGTATCGCCGCCGGTGACGAGGTGCTCTCCGTCGGCACCACGGCCACTCCGACCGTTGAAGCGTTCCAGAAGGCGGTGAACGGCGCCGCGCCGGACGAGGGCCTGGTCCTCCGGATCCGGGATGCGAACGGGCTGCGGTTTGTAGTCCTCCGCCCGTAAGGCCATCCACGGCCGCTGACGCAGCGAGCCCTTTCCCCACGGGGAGAGGGCTTGTTTCTTTTGCCCGCCGCCGTCCGCGCCGGACCGTGCGATCGGCGCGACACTCGCCGAGGGAATAGGCGCGCGCGGCGCGAACGAAAGCACGGCGTACGGCGCCTCTCTCGGGCACTGGGGCCGCGCGTTGGCAGGCGCGGGTCCGCGCGTTGGCAGCCCGCTCTGCCGGACCCTCCAGCCGATCCATGCTCCTCTCTCGCCGAACGCTCCTCGCCGGCACCCTCGCTCCGCTCTCCGCAACACGCCGGATCCCGCGCGTCGCGGCGGTGGTGACTGCGTATTTCCGAAACTCTCACGCGGACCTGATTGTGAGCCGCCTGCTCCAGGGCGAAAATCTGGACGGGAAGAGCCGGGTTCCGCGACTGGAGCTGGCCGGGCTGTACGTGGACCAGCTCCCGGCGAATGACATCAGCGGTATGCTCTCAACCCGGTACGGCTTTCCGATCTTCCCGACGATCCGGCAGGCGCTCACCCTCGGCGGCGAAAAGCTCGCGGTGGATGGCGTCCTGCTCATCGGGGAGCACGGCACGTACCCCCACAACGAACTCGACCAGGAACTCTACCCGCGGAAGCGGTTCTTCGAGGAGACGGTAGCGGTCTTCCGCGACTCGCATCGTGTAGTGCCGGTTTTCAATGACAAGCATCTCTCCCACTCCTGGGACGAGGCGCGGGCCATGTACCGCACCGCCCGCCGGCTGTGCATTCCACTGATGGCGGGCTCGTCCGTCCCCGGCACCTGGAGGCGGCCCGCGGTGGAGGTCCCGCGCGGCGCGCGGCTGCGGGAAATCGCTGTGCTCTCCTACCACACGCTGTACGGTTACGGCTTCCACGCACTGGAGCTGCTGCAGGCGCTCGCCGAGCGCAGATACGGCGGCGAGACCGGCGTGCGGGAGGTACAGTGCCTCACAGGTGAGCCGGCGTGGAGGGCGTGGCGGGACGGCCGCTGCGATCCGGCGCTGCTGCGCGCCGCCATTGCTCGCCTCTCCCACCCCGCGCCCCGGGATCTCGAGCGTGCGGTTCCGTCGCCAACGCTCTTTCTCATCCGCTACGGAGACGGCCTCCATGCCGCCGCGATGACGCTTAATCCGGCGGTGGGTGAATGGTCCGCCGCCTGGGACGAAGCGGGCCGTTCCGACCCATCCTCGGCGCTCTTCTGGACGCAGGAGGAGCGGCCGCTCGGTCACTTCACGTTCCTGCTTCGCGGGATCGAGCGCTTTGTGCATACCGGTACGCCCCCGTGGCCCGTCG
>CAYQDT010000105.1:2600-8572 GCA_964416225.1 uncultured bacterium | reverse complement strand
GCCCGGCGCCGGGCCCTGGCCGAGTGGATGACCCGCCCCGACAACCCCTTCGTCGCGCGGATGATCTGCAACCGCCTCTGGGCGCATTTCATGGGGCGCGGCCTCGTGGAGCCGGTGGATGACTTCCGTGACACCAATCCGCCATCCAACCCGGAGTTGTTGGACGCGCTCGCGCACCGCCTCGTGGAGAGCCGATATGACCTGAAAGGGCTCATCCGGGTGATCATGAACTCGCAGGCGTATCAGCTCAGCGGAGAGAGCAACGCCACGAACCGCGCGGACGATCAGAATTTCAGCCGTGCCTACCCCAAGCGCCTGCCCGCGGAAGTTTTGCTGGACGCCGTCTCAGATGCCACGGGTACGCCGGCGACGTTTCCCGGTCTGCCACCCGGCGTTCGCGCGGTGCAGATGTGGGACAGCGACTGGAGCCTTCAGTGGCAGTCCTACTTCCTGAACGCGTTCGGCCGGCCGCCGCGTACCAGCCCCTGTGAATGCGAGCGCTCCCAGGAGCCGACCATCGCGCAGGTGCTGCACCTGATGAATGCCCCGGAGATTCAGTCCCAGCTTGCCGGGCGCACCGGACGGGCGCGGACGCTGGCGGCCAGCTCCCGCCCCGCCGCGGAAGTGATTGACGAGCTGTTTCTGGCCGCCTACGCGCGCCACCCCTCGGCGAAGGAGCAAGCCGCGGCGCGGGAGCTGTTTGCCGGTGCGAAAGATGACCGTTCCCGGGCGGCGGAAGACCTGCTCTGGGCGCTCATCAATAGCACGGAGTTTGTGTTCAATCACTGAGTAGAGCCCTCAATTGCCGCTCGCGGCGACTCACGCGGGTTCGTCGCGTCCAAATCGTGATTCGGGAGGCACCTCATGGAAAACGGAAGTCCGGTCCGGCGAGTCACCGCGACCTGCGACGGCGTCCGCCGGCGAGACCTGCTCACCGTGGGAGTACTCTCCGCGGTGGGGCTGACGCTTCCGCAGTTCCTGCGAGCTCAGGCCGCGTCGGCTGCGGAGGGCCGCTCCGCGCGAGACGTGAACTGCATCCTCATCTTCCAGGCCGGTGGGAGCAGCCAGCTTGAGACGTTCGACCTGAAACCGGACGCTCCCGCCGAAATCCGCGGCGAGTTCAAGCCCATCAGCACGAACGTTCCCGGTATCCAGATCTGCGAGCACCTGCCGCGCCTCGCGCGCCAGATGGATCGCTTTTCCATCATCCGCTCCCTCACCCACACCAATGCGGGGCATGGCGGCGGTGCGCACTATATGTGCACCGGCAAGCATCCCGTGGCGGGTTTCGTGGAGGGCCTCACCCGGCCGAACAACCAGCACCCGTTTTTCGGCTCCGTGGTCGCACACGAGAAGGGTATCCGGCACGACCTCCCGCCCTTCATCAGCCTCCCGATGCTGCTCGCCTACGGCGGTCCGGCATTTCTCGGACCGGCCTACATGCCGTTCGTGATCGAAAGCGACCCCTCGTCGCCGAGCTTTCGGGTGCGCGATCTGGAGCCGGCGCCGGGAGTAGACAGCCGGCGGCAGGAAGAGCGGCGAAGGCTGCGCGCGGTTCTCAGCGGTGAGCATCACGCCGGGCCAAGCGCCCGCGTCTCCGCCGTAGACAACTTCTACCATCGCGCCTATGACCTGGTCACCAGTGAGGCGGCGCATCGCGCCTTCGATATCTCCCGGGAGAGCGACCGGGTCCGGGATGACTACGGCCGGAACCCCTTCGGGCAGAGCGCTCTGATGGCCCGCCGCCTGATCGAGGCGGGCTGTCGATTCGTCTCCATCGATCACGGCGGCTGGGACAACCATACCACTATCTTCCCTACTCTCAAGAACGACCTGCTCCCGCAGGTGGACAGCGGCCTCGGGGCGCTGCTGGCGGATCTGAACCAGCGCGGATTGCTGGAGAGCACGCTGGTGGTGATGTTCGGGGAGTTCGGGCGGACCGTGAAGGTGAATAAGGATGCCGGCCGGGACCACTGGCCGAATGCGGCGTCCGTATTCGTGGCCGGCGGAGGGACGCGCCCCGGGATGGTGATCGGCAAGACCGACGCGCACGGCGAGTACCCGGTGGAGCGCCCGGTCTCGCCGGAGGACCTCGCCGCAACCATCTACACCTGTCTGGGCGTGGACTACCATGCAGCCCTGGAAACCCCACTGGGGAGGCCGGTACAGGTGGTTACCGATGGCGAGCCGGTCCGAGAGCTCCTGCCGTGAACAGCGGGGCGGCCCCGATCCGAGGCGCCCGGACGGGCCGTGAGGTCACGTCGTCGGTCCGGGGCCGCTGCCGGCTCGCCGGACCCCGCGGAGATACCCCGATGCGGATCTTCCTCTCCATGCTGGCGGCGGCTGTCCTCTCGTCCGCGGCCTTCGCCCAGAAGAGCGAGCCCGCGAACGTGTACCTCTTCCCGGCCGGCGGACAGCGGGGCACGCGGGTCGAGGTCTCCATCGAGGGTGAGAACGTGACCTCCCTCTGCGACTTCCACCTCGCACCGAATCACGGAGTCACCGCGCCCGCGGCGGCGCGCGACCGGAAGATCACTCTCACCATCGCGCCGGACGCGCCGCTCGGGCCGGTTCCCTTCCGCATCGCTACCGCGCAGGGCGGGAGCACCACCCGCGTTTTCGTGGTAGGCGAATACCCCGAAGCGCTGGAAACGGAGCCGGGAGTGGACGATCCCACACCGCAGCCGGTGACGCTTCCGGTTACCGTCAACGGGCGCCTGAATCCCGCAGGCGACGTCGACCGGTTCAGCTTCCAGCTCCGCGCGGGTCAGCCCTTCAGCGCGGAGGTGATGGCCGCCCGCCTGGGCGGTCCGATCGACACGAATTGCTTCACCGGCCAGTTCGGCAACCCGTCGGAGGACCCCGCCGACAGGCAGTTGGACGCCACGCTGGAGCTTTACGGTCCGGACGGCCAGCTCTTGCGCCGGGCGGAGGATACGTTCGGTCTGGATCCGGCTCTCGGTCTGGTCGCGCCGCGGGACGGGCGCTACGTGGTCGCCGTCAGGCACATGGCGTACGTGGGTAGGCCGCAGTTCGTGTACCGCCTCTCACTGGCTCCGGTTCCGTTGGTCCAGGCGGCCTTCCCGGCTGGCGGGCAACGCGGATCCACCGAAAAGGTGACGTTTGCCGGTGAAGGGATACCGAACGGAGCCGGAGCGGAGGTGCACGTTGATCGCCATCCCGGCCCGGTGCTGGCCCGGCTGCCCGGAGGTTCGACCTCCTATCCGCTCCGGCCGTCGGAGCTGCCGAACGTCCTGGAGCGAGAGCCGAACGACACCCCCGCCACCGCGACACCGGTCTCTTTACCCTGCGTGATGAACGGCCGGTTCCAGACGCCGGGAGACACCGACATCTATCGCGCCGCCATGCGCAAAGGAGAGACATGGCGTCTCGAGGCATGGATCGAGCGCCTCGGCACTCCTACCGACGCCTCGCTGACCGTCCTGAGCCCGGCCGGAAAGGTGCTGGCCGAGGCGAATGCCGGGCCGCCCGGGGCACGGGATCCGCAGCTGTTTTTCACCGTACCGGCGGACGGGGAGTACCTGCTGCAGATCCGAGAGACTGCCATGAGCCGCCTGGGCGAACGCCTGGTCTACCGGCTGGAGGCGGCGCGGCAGCCGCCCGACTTCCGGTTGGAGCTCGGCGCGGAAATCGTTGACAGCCAGCCCGGTGCGGCGGGGACCGTGGAGGTGGCCGTGAGCCGGCTGGGCGGTTTTGCCGGAGCGGTGCAGGTCTCGGTGCACGGATTGCCGGATGGGGTCGCCGCGCCGCCGATCGAGCTCCAGTCCGGACAGCAGAAAGGGAAGCTGACCTTTACCGCGGCTGCCGGCTGCCGATCCGGGAGCTGGACGATCAGCGCAACCGGCAAGGCGCTCATCGATGGAGCGGAGATCACGCGCGCGGCGCTTGCGCCTGTGGCCAATCCCGCGGAGCCGGCGCTCAACTCCGCTCCGAGGAGCGTCGAGGACCTGCTGCTCACCCTGCGGTATCCGGCGCCCTTCCGCATCGAAGCGGATGATTCCTATCTCTTCTTGAACCTCGGCTCGATGCACCCGGCAGCCGTGTTCGTGACGCGGCAGCCCGGCTTCACAGAGCCGATCCTTCTGAC
Organism: uncultured bacterium; assembly: GCA_964416225.1. Lineage (GTDB taxonomy): Bacteria > Armatimonadota > SYMT01 > SYMT01 > SYMT01 > CAYQDT01. Next base: position 4,464 of record CAYQDT010000105.1, on the reverse strand, counting down.
GATGGCGGACCGCCAGCCGCGTGATCCGTACGGGATCACCTTCCCGCCGCTCTCGGTGGCCGGCCAGGACCGCAAGGTGTTCTTCCCGATGCGGCTCCCACAGGGACCGCGGGGGAATCAGATCGTTCGGGTCTATATCAAAGCGGAGACCGTGGTGCGGGACACGAATGGACGGGAGTGGCACCTCCTGCAGACGTCTCCGAAGCAGGTCGTGAGCCGGACCACTGCACCGGTGCTCAGTCTCTCCGTAGAGCCGGACGCGCTGCGCGCCAGCAGGGGCTCCATCGTACCCCTTCATTTCCTGGTGGGACGAACGCCGGCGACCAGAGGTCCCGCGGAGGTCCGCCTGCTGGCGGACCCGGGCGTCCGCGGTGTCCGGCTGGACCCCGTTACCGTGGCCGCGGGCGAGCAGGCGGGAACCGGCAACCTGCACGTAGCGCCGGACGCCGATTTCGGCCGGATTTCCGAGCTCCGGTTCGAGGTCACGTCCCGCTGTGACAACGGGCAGACGGTCTTCTACCAGGCCCGCCTCCAGTTCGACCTTCACCGCTGATCCCCATCCCTGCCGGCACGCCGGGCTGGCTCCTACACCATCTCCGCCCCTTGGAGGAGGCGACGGCCGCCCCACGCCTCCCCACTCCGCGCCCATGCGACTTTTGGCTGCGCCGGGAGCACCGGCGGACCGGAAGCTGCTCGATACGGGCCCTTCAGGTCCGCTCGCCGCTGCCAATAATGGGCACCAGTGACCGTTCGGTGGAGAGCTGCGCCGGATGATGGACGGCGCGCGCTTGCCGCCCTACCGAACGAAGGTTGGAGTGTGCCCATGCTGGATATCAACTACCTCCTCTCCCAGATGGAGGATCTGAACGCCGCGGACCTTTTCCTCAAGCCACCATGCCGGCCCACGTACAAGATCGCGGGCCGCGCGCTCCCCATGGACGTAATGCCTCCGGTAACCGCCGAGGAGATGGAGGCGCTGCTGCCCGTGGTGCTCCGGCCGAGGGATCTCGACCTCTTCCGCCAGCGGAGCCAGGCGGACCTCAGCTACGTGCTGCCCAACGGCGCCCGCTTCCGCTGCAATGCCTACCGCCAGCGAGGGACCGCCGCGATGGTCTTCCGCCGCATCAACACCACGGTCCCTACTGCGGACGATCTGAAGCTTCCGGACGTGCTCAAAGAGCTGTCGATGATCCAGAACGGGCTCGTGCTGGTCACCGGCGCTACGGGCTCCGGGAAGTCGACGACTCTGGCCGCGATGATCGATTGGCGGAACGACAACACGCAGGGGCACATCGTCACTCTGGAGGACCCGATCGAGTTCGTCCACCCGGACAAAGGCTGCGTCGTCAGCCAGCGGGAGATCGGCGTGGACGTGGAGACGTTTGAAGACGGTCTGCGCGCCGCGCTCCGGCAGGCACCGAACGTCCTGCTGATGGGTGAGATTCGCGACGCGGAAAGCTGCGAGACGGCGCTACATCTCTGCGAGACGGGCCACCTCGTCTTTGGCACCCTCCACAGCACGAACGCCTACCAGAGCATCGAGCGCATCATCCAGATGTTCCCCCCGGACCGGTCCCGCGAGCTCTTTGCGATGCTGTCCGGCAACCTCCGGGGCATCGTCTCGCAGCGGCTGATCCGGAACCGGGAAGGCCGCTACACGATGGTGTGCGAGATCCTGATCAACACCCCGCGGGTCCAGGAGCTGCTCAAGCGCGGCGAATACGGCGAGCTGAAGATGGTCATGGCGAACGGCGAGCGGGATGGGATGCAGACGTTCGATCAGTCGATCTATCGCGCGTTTCAGGACGGGGCGATCGACGTCGCGCAGCTCAATTGGAAGAAGGCGGCAGGCAAGCCTGCCAGC
>CAYQDT010000105.1:0-2590 GCA_964416225.1 uncultured bacterium | reverse complement strand
GTTTCAGAACGGGTCGATCGACGAAGAGACGGCGCTCACCTATGCCGACAGTCCGAATGACATGAAGCTGCGGATGCGGGGCTTTCTGAACTAGGACGGCCGCCCGAACCGCGCCGGCCAGAGCAGGGAGCGCGGGTCGCGGAGGAGCGTCTCGATCGCGATGTGAGGCGCGGCCCGCATGGTCATCCCGTCTCGCCGCCGGTTCGGCAAGCTCCACTCAACTCCCCACTTTCCATTTTCTGATTTCACCACCCCATCCGGCGCGGATTCGCGGAACTCGTGCCACACAGCGGCCCCCTCGGCCGGCGAAACGGAGGCATCACCTTGGATATTGCAGATCTCCTCATTTACACGATCGAGAACCGGGCGTCCGACATCCATCTCACGGTCGACCTTCCGCCCTCCGTCCGCGTCCACGGCGACGTCGAGCCGGTGCCCGGGTATCCGAGCCTCAGCCGCGAGAACACTCGCGATCTGGTGTACTCGATCATGAACGATCGGCAGCGGGCCCGCTTCGAGGAGAACAATGACCTCGACTTCTCCCTCGACTTCGGCGAGCGGGGGCGCTTCCGCGTGAACGCCTTCATCGGGCGAAACGGCGTGGGGGCGGTGCTCCGCGTCATTCCCTCGCAGATCAAGTCCGCGGAAGAGCTCGGGCTGCCGCCGGTGATCACCCGGCTGGCGGATTACGAGCGCGGGCTGGTGCTGGTGACCGGGCCGACCGGCTCCGGCAAGTCGACCACGCTCGCCTCGATGATCGACCTGATCAACAACACCCGCCACGGGCACATCCTGACGGTGGAAGACCCGATCGAATTCGTCCATCCGCACAAGAAGTGCGTCGTCAATCAGCGGGAAGTGGGTCCGCACACCAACAGCTTCGCGTCGGCACTCCGCGCCGCGCTCCGCGAAGACCCCGACGTGATTCTCGTCGGTGAAATGCGCGACCTCGAAACGATCCAGCTTGCGGTTTCGGCGGCGGAAACGGGCCACCTGGTATTCGGCACGCTCCATACCAGCAGCGCGGCCCAGACCATCGACCGAATCATCGACGTCTTCCCGGCCCACCAGCAGGCGCAGATCCGGGCGCAGCTCTCCGAGTCGATCCGGGGAGTGGTGGCGCAGACCCTGCTCAAAACGGCGAACGGAAAGGGACGCGCCGCGGCGGTCGAGGTCCTGGTCTCCACGCCCGCCGTCCGGAACCTGATCCGGGAGGGCAAGACTTTCCAGCTCCCATCGATCATCCAGACCGGCACCAAGGACGGCATGCAGACCATCGAGCAGTCGCTCTCCGACCTCGTACTTGCGGGACGGGTCACGCAGGATGAGGCACTGTCCAAGGCTCCCGACAAGGAGGCGTTCCTGAAATTCATGGAGGAAGGCGGAAAGGGCATCCGGCCCGGAGCGGAAGTACCCGGAAAATCTCCCGTGGCGGCCATGCCGGCGTCTCCCCCCTCTGGCCTGAACATGAACCTCGGCCGGTTCGCCCGGTAGTAGCGCCCCCTCCGGCAGGCTACGGGGAAAGCGGGGCCCCTCTCGATGTTCGGGAGGGGCCTCGTCGCGCCTGGGTTAGAATGAGCGAGAGACGCAATCTGAGACACCATTAGCACCCCGGTTACCGAGTGGCCTTTCGCCGGCCGACCGCTTTCGCTGGAGTTCCCCGTGCGGCCGACCTTGAAGGCGGAGGGCTCCCGGGCTGCATCGTCCTTCCCGGGACGCCCTGCGGGTCCGCGGGGCGCATCCTGGAGGGAGACGTATCTCGTGGACGATCCAGGCTGCGACGCCGACCCGCGGGACGGGCCTGCGTCTGCTTCACCCCCGAGGTGCACTTCGAGAGGATCGACCGCGCTGGGAACCCTCCCCGGGTTGTGATCGTTTTGCCGAACGCCCGAGACCACAGACCTCGTTGGGCAGAAACCGGCTGATGAACGCCTGCGCTTCTTCGGCGCGGTGACCGACGTGGTGCAGGCGGCGCACCGGGGCATCCCATCCCGAGGCTTCACCTTCTCCGACCTGAGGCTGGCATGGTCGCCCGGCACGGATGTCGGTGGGGTCTAGTATGCCCACCTGGTCCACTGCCAACGCACCGCCATTCGGCTCTCCTGTGGGCATCGCGTCCTGCCCTTCGGTTTCGAAGGCGTGCCCTATTCTTACTCCGAGGTGCCGGGACGGCAGGGGATCTCCGTGCGAGCCGTGGGTTGTCCAAGCACACGGGTGCGGGTCAAAAAAGCAGAGCCCGAAGCCGCAGCTGGCCTCGAGCTCTGCCCCAACCACCGTTTGCTCGCGTGTTAGTACCCGGACGGGTCACCGTTCAAGTAGGCGTTCAAGTAGCCCTGGGTGCCCGAGTAACTGTCGCTCCAGACCACCTGGTCGCTCCACACCACCTGGCAGGACCAGGTACTGTCCTGGGTGACCACGCAGGTTATCGCAGGAGTCGCGCCGGTGGGCATGCTGCTCGTCGCGCAGTCGCTCCAGACCACCTGATCGCTCCACACCACCTGGTTCGTGGTCAGCAGGGCGTCGCCGGTGAGCAGGCTGCCGCCATATTTCACCGTCTTTGTCCCACTGTCATTCGTCGCCGCCATTCCCC
>CAYQDT010000104.1:5471-8607 GCA_964416225.1 uncultured bacterium | reverse complement strand
AGCAGTGCGTAATGGTCACCGGCAGCCCGTAGGTGCGGTGATAGGCGCGCGCGAGATGATCCGAGCCGGCCTTGCTGGCGGAGTACGGGGAGCTGGGCGCGTAGGGTGTCGTCTCGGAAAAGGCGGGGTCGCCCGGCCCGAGATCGCCGTACACCTCGTCCGTGGAGATGTGGTGGAAGCGGCACCGCTCCGCTCCCCAGCCGCACTCGTCCAGCCAGAAGGTCCGCGCCGCCTCCAGGAGGGTGAACGTTCCCACCACGTTCGTCTGGATGAACACCGCCGGACCGCTGATCGACCGGTCCACGTGGCTCTCGGCGGCAAAGTGGACGATGCTGTCGATCTCGTGCTCGCGAAGCAGTCGCTGCACGAGACCCGCGTCCGTGATATCGCCGCGCACCAGCGTGTGCCGCGCCGGATCCGCCAGCCCCGCCAGGTGGTCCAGATTGCCCGCGTAGGTCAGCGCGTCCAGATTGACGCAGCGGACCTCCGGGTCCCGGGCGAGGAGGTGGTGCACAAAGTTGGCGCCGATAAACCCCGCGCCGCCCGTCACGAGCAGCGAGCGGGGGCAATAGCCGGTGTTCGGGGAATTGGTCATGGTCATCAGGTAGGTTGAGAGGAAGGTCGAGAGGAGCGGTGGAGAAGATGCGTGGAGGTAGGAACGGGCGGGGACTGCCGAGCTCAGGCGGGAGTCAGTGCCTCTTCACGGGTCCAATACAGAGGCCGATCCTCGACGGACGTCTCCCGCAGGTGTGGCAGTCCGGCGTCCTTCCGGGAGAGAAGCGGCGTGGTCGAGAGCTGCCAGTCGATCCCAAGCTCCGGATCATCCCAGCGGATCCCGCGCTCATCTTCCGGACAGTAGAAATCGCTGCACTTGTACAGAAACTCAGCCGCTTCCGACTGCACGACGAAGCCGTGCGCGAAGCCGGCCGGCACATACAACTGCCGCCGGTTCTCCGCGGAAAGCTCCACGGCTACCCAGCGGCCGAAGTCCGGCGACCCGTGGCGGATGTCGACGGCGATGTCCAGCACCGTCCCATGGACCACGCGGCAGAGCTTCGCCTGCGGGCGGCGAAGCTGATAGTGCAGCCCGCGGAGCGTGCCCCGCGCGGACCGGGAGTGGTTGTCCTGGACGAACCGCTCGGTGATCCCCAGGGAGGCGAAGCGCTCCTCATGGTAGCTTTCGAGAAAGAAGCCCCGGTCATCGAAAAAGACCGCGGGCTCGAGCACCCAGACGCCGGGCAGCGCCGTTTCAACTTTTCGGATGTGTCGCACTGTTTGTAACGATGTCCTTCAGATAACGCGCGTAGTCCGTCTTACCGAGCCGGTCGGCCTGCTCCAGCAGCGCTTCCCGCCCGATGTATCCGCAGTGGTAGGCAATCTCCTCGAGGCAGGCGACCATCAGGCCCTGCCGCTTTTCGATGGCTTCGATGAAATTGCCCGCCTGCAGCAGCGAATCATGCGTGCCGGTGTCCAGCCAGGCGAAGCCCCGTCCCAACAGCTCCACCTGGAGCTGCCGGCGCTCGAGGTAGACGCGGTTCACGTCGGTGATCTCCAGCTCCCCGCGCGCCGACGGCCGGACCTCGGCCGCGATGTCCGAGATGTGGCGATCGTAGAAGTACAGGCCGACCACGGCGTAATCGGACTTCGGCTGCCGCGGTTTTTCTTCCAGCGACACGGCCTTCCCGTCCGGGCCGAACTCCACCACTCCGTACCGCTCCGGATCGGTCACCCGATACCCGAAGATGGTGGCCCCTTCCGTGCGGGCGGCCGCGGCGCGAAGCACCTCCGGAAGCCCGTGGCCGTAAAAAATGTTATCTCCCAGAACCAGGCAAGCGGGCCCTCCCTCCAGAAAGCGCCTGCCGATGAGGAATGCCTGCGCCAGCCCTTCCGGGCGCGGCTGCTCGGCATACTGGATGCTCAGGCCGTACTGGGACCCGTCGCCCAGCAGGCGGGTGAACTGCGGCAGATCCTGCGGCGTGGAGATCAGCAAGATCTCCCGGATTCCCGCCAGCATCAGCGTGGACAGCGGGTAATAGACCATCGGCTTGTTGTAGATCGGCAGCAGCTGCTTGGACACCGCGAGCGTTGCGGGGTAGAGCCGCGTTCCACTGCCGCCCGCCAGAATGATTCCCTTCATCGATTGGATCCTCCGTTCAAGGCCGCGCCGTATAACATGTTCAGAGCAGGGGCCCCGGCGCGGCGGGCGAACCCTCCGCGGTGCCCCGCAGCAGCCGGCGCATCGACCGGACGCCGGGGCGGTCCCATCCGCATCCCGGCGGCGCCGGCAGCACCGGACGCTGAGGCACGCGCCGGGCGATGATTCGCCTCAGGCCACACCACGCAGCACCTCGGCCAGACGAGGAGCGTGCGCGCGCAGGGAGTAGCGCTCCTCGACCCACTGCTGTCCCCGTTCCACCAGCTCGTTCCGGAGCGCGCGCTCCTCGAGAAGCCGCGCCAGCGCCGTGCGCCACTCCGCCGGCGTCTCCGCCAGGAGCCCCGTGCTGCCGTCCTGCACCACCTCACGAATCATGCCGACCGGCGATGCCACGCAGGGCACGCGCGCGCCCAGGTACTGGATCGCCTTGAACGCACACTTACCCTGCGACCACGGGTCGTCCCGCACGGGATACACGCCGACATCCAGCGCACGAAAGTCCTCGATCTCCGTCTCCAGGCGCCATGGTCGGTTCTCCACCTGCACCCCGGGGATGCTGATCGGCGTGCCCGCGCCGATGACCCGGAAGCGAAAGGGGTGCTCCCGCGCGAGATCGACCAGCGCGTCGGAGATCAGCTCCAGGTACTGGGCGGTGGAATGGGTGCCGATCCACCCGATCACCGGTACCGCGTCCTCCGGCGCCGGACGGGGACACGCCGAATACCGGTCCGTGTCGATCACGGTCGGGAGTACCGTTACCGGAGCCGGATGCTGCCGGGCATACTCCGCCAGATGCTCGCTCCCCGCCAGCACGTGGCTGCTCATCCGGATGATCTTAGCCGTCTTATCCGGGCATTTCAGCCAGGTGGCCAGATATCCGTACGTGGGGCTCTTGTAAGAGAGGAAGATGGCGTCATCGTAGTCGAACACCATCGGCCGCCGGGCCGCCGGTATCTCGGCCACGATCTCGGCCACCGAGAG
>CAYQDT010000104.1:0-5461 GCA_964416225.1 uncultured bacterium | reverse complement strand
ACCACCGGCGGCCCGAATAGCATGGCTTCTCGGCTAACGCAGACCACGTCATACCGGCCCGCCCGGAGGACGTCCCGCAGGCGCCGCAGCGCCGCGAGAGCCAGCCGGCAGCTCTTCCCCACCACCCCACCCGGCTGGTACAGCACGCGAAACAGGTCGCTCGGAAGAAAGGGGGCCACGGTGCAGTCAAAGCCGACCGTTTCCAGGTAGGGCAGGTACTGGGCCACCCGGTAGCGAGTGGCTGCGGCCTCGATGGGCGTGCCGGTAAGAAAGAGCACCCGGATTCTCGCGCGGCGCGACGTCGGCGAGGGGTACTGCTGCGTCTGATTCATCTTGAAAGTCTTGTCACCCGGGCTCGCCGCGGCTGCTCCCGGGAGGAAGCATCGGGGCGGCGCTGGCCGCCCGCAGCATTCAGCCCGGTCCCGGCGGGGTCAGTTGTTAACGGATTGCGGCTCGCGCCGGCGATACGTGGCGGATTGCGCGAGCTCCCTCATCCGCTGCGCCGCCACCTGCCGCAGAGCGCGCTGCTCCAGGCCCACCGCCGCAATGAGAAAGAGCCAAGGGTAGAGCTGGGCCCGCTGGCGAAACACGAGGCCGACGTTGCCGAACATGATCGAATACAGCAGCCCGAATCCGGCGATGAAGAGGAGGATGACGAGAACGTCCTTCAAACGCTTCCGCACCAGAAACGAGAACCCCGGGATCACGCCGATCAGCACGAGCCTCCACCAGTAGATCACTTCGGGCAGGGTGAGCAGCATTCGGGCGCTGGGCCGCAACTGCCACGGAAACGGCGCCGCAAGCAGGTGGATGGCGCCGATGGTCGTCCCCACGCTGAATCCGCCGGGGGTCCGCATGTCGTACTGGCTCGTATCCACCCCGGAGCCGGCGCCGTTCCCGGATCCGCCCGTCGACACGTCCTTCCGGAACTGCTGCACCCGGTTCAGGTCGAACGACTCGAACTGCGTTTCGTGCTTCGCGAACATTCCGGAGCCGAACACCAGCGCGATCAAGATGCCGCACATGAGCGCCGCCGGAAACGCCCGTCGCGGCTGAAACAGCTCCGGCGCCGTCATCCCGAGGACGATGGCCAGCCCCACAATGTAGGCGGCGTAGAAGCGGAACGGCATGAGCAGCAAGACGGTGGAGGCGCAGAGCACCAGGTGCTTCGCCGAAACGCCACCGCGGCGCAGGCAGATGCAGCCGTACAGAGCGATGGTCTCCAGCAGGATCACCACCGGCTCCTTCACCGTCAGGGATGACCAGATGAGCATGGACGGAAACAAACACGTCCACCAGCCGACGTGCCGCGCCACCCATTCCGAGAAGAGGGTGCGCCCGATGCGGTAGGCGAAAACCGCCGTCAGGGCGCCGAAGAAGCTGTTCAGCGCCCCTGCGGCGAGGCGCACCGGGCTCTCGGTCAGGTAAAAGTAGGCACCCAGCATGTAAAAGTAGCCGCGATGGTGCCCTTCCCAGGCTGCCCCGAGTTCCTGCGGCAGCCGCAGCAGCGTCACCCCCTGGTGCTGCCACTGGTCCAGGAGCATCGCCCCGCGAATCCAACCCGACCCGTCTTCATCCTTGATGATGTCAATCAATCCGAACTGATAGACGGCAACCGAGAGAGCGAATCGGAGAAAAATGGCGACGAGAAACAGCTTGACCTGCCAGGCGAACGTGTCCCGGTGGCTGCGGGTAAGCGCCAGCAAGCCGCATCCAACCAGGGACAACAGCACAAAGAGCAGTATGCCCTGGAGCAAGCCTGGATCGTTATCAATCACCCGTACATCTTCCTTCGAGCCGATGGAGCCGGCTCCTGTGCAAGCACGCGCGTGCTCGCGGCAGCTTCGCTTCCTCTTCGGGCGGTATCGGCAGTATTCCAATCCGCATCGCTTCCAGAGCAACAGGAAGCGATCCCAGCGAGAAGCGCCGGCGCCGGCTTGGCGCCGCGGCCGCAACTGGATTATCGGTCCGGCGGAGGCCGCAGCGTCCCCCGATCCACTTATCTTTCGTCCTCCGCTCGTCCGGCGGCGCATTCAGGACGGCGGCGCGGCGGACCCGCCGCAACCAGCGCAGGCAGGGCGGCGCGCTCTCGAATGCTCTCCCGCAGCGGCCCGCTCTCACGGGCTCTGCGGCCCGGAGGCTCCAGAATCCGCCTCCCGGCGGAAGAGGCGTTCGTACAGCCGCCGATAGCGCTGCCCGCCAACCTGGTTCAGGTCGAAGCGCGCCTGCGCGGAGGCCCGGCAGCGCTCGCTGAGTCCCGGCTCCCGGCACAGAGCCTCCGCCGCATCCAGCGCGGTCTGGAATCCCTCGCGAGTCAACTCCTCCACCAGCACGCCGACCCGATCCGCGGTGATCACCCGGTCCACGTCGCCGATTCCGGGATTGCAGATCACCGGGAGACCGCTGGCCAGGTACTCGGCGAGCTTCGTCGGGGAAGAGGCCAGCTTCGAATAGCACGGCTTGATCAGGGAGATCGCGAGGTCCGCCGCCTTCAGATAGCGAGGGATCTCCGCCGGCGCGACCTTGCGGATCAGGCGGTCCTCCGGCCCTACCCCGAGGGCGTCGAGGCGCGCGCAGAGCTCGTCCGGGGGGCTCTGCGTGAGGATCAGGCTGAACACGCGGGGGTCCCGGGCATGGGCGGCGGCCAGGAGCTCGGCCATCTCCTCCGTGAGGTACCAGCCTCCCAGCGCTCCCACGTAGACGATCACTTTGCGATCCGACAGGCCGAGCTCCTCACGAATGGCATCCCGCGAGAGCGCGGCCGCGGCCTGGAAGCGGGAGAGGTCCACACAGCAGGGGATCACCTCCACCGGCGCTCCGCGCCGGTCCATCCGGGCTCCCTCTCCGAAGAAGCTGTCCCGGATGCGCTCCGTCAGCACCACGAATCCGTCCGCGCTCTGGAGCAGCCGCTTTTCCAGCAGCTTTACCAGCCGGTACGGGAGGCTCCCGTTCTTCCAGACCCCGGCATCCACGTACTCCTCGGCCATCAGCCCGCGGATGTCGAAAACCACCTTCGCGCCGATCACGACCTTGGCGAGTGACGCCATCGCCGCAGGGACGTGCGCCCGGGCGTGGAGGACGTCGATCCGCTCCCGCCGCCCGATGCGGATAGCCATCGCCGCCCCACAGAGGATGTCATAGAGGGTTGCCGGCAGGGTCGGGCGCTTGTGATACGGAAGCCCGAACCACCGGATGCCCTGCGCCTGCAGCTCTCCGCGCACCGCCTCGCGCTCCGCGTCCGACCAGTCGTGAAAGCCCGGCTCGAACGTGAGGATGCTGATGTCCACGCCGCTCTTCTGGAGCTGTCGCAGGTACGGCAGAACCTGCGTTTGCACCAGCGGCTCACGAACGCCGAAATAGCAGAGATGTAAGGTGCGCGGCGGCGTCTTCAAGGGCCGGTTCTCCAGGTTCGTGAGTGTGTTCACTCGGACACCCACACGGCCGCCTGCGGCCGGCCGCGATCAAGCCCGCAAGCGTCGCGTGGTAGGCGTGCCAGAGCATTGACACGCGACGTATCCATCAGATCGAGCTCGGCACCGCCGTGTAATTACACAAAAATACAGTCGAGGGCGAACAGTCGCCACACGCGATGAGGTGCGCGCCATACGTAAGCGGACGCAGGCTCACCGCCGCCGCCGGGGCGCCTCACGGGGCTGATTACCGGGTAGGGCACCGCTGTTCATCCAGGCGCGCGTCAGGCACACGTCGTGTCTCGCGATCGCGGCTGCTGCCTCATGTGGTGATCACACCCGTGCTACACTGACACGGGAGCCCCATCCGGCCGAGGGGCGCCCACGCCGGCTTTCACTGATCCGTAAGGGGGAGAGACTTCACGCGGAGCTGAGCGCTGGCGCATGTCCGTTGACCAAGGAGCCCGCTGCCACCGCACCCGCACGGACGCGCCGCGTCACTCCCCTACGGTCAAACGACGCAGGACCGTACGCATGTTAGCGCTGCGCGACAACCTGCGGTTCCCGGCTTAACCCCGCGCCGGGCCGTAGGCCTTTTGAGCCTACAACAACGATCGGGACAGTGCTTCGAAAGGTGCTCTCTCCGACGCCGTGTTCGCGAAATACCTGACGTACCTCGTCAGCAGTCATCGGACGATCGAAACTCGGTGACAGCATGTCGAAGGTATCAAGTACAGCCTCGTCGTAGCGCTGCTCCCGGGTAAACTCCGTTTTTTCTACATAGTTTGCGACGGGGATCAGCCACCTAAAAAGCCCTCGGGCGACGGGTATAGAGAAGAGTACTTCTGTAATTGGAAACACGACCGGCATGCTTCCCTCGACGAGGCGGAGGACGGTCTCTGCTCGCAAATGGCGCGTCAAATGCCGCACCGCGTATTTAGCGTTGAAGCGGGTATACCACCGGCGTGCGTAGATTGTGAACCCGAAGAGACCGCCTGGCGCAAGGAGTTCCAATATCTCGGAAAGCGCCCGGGGCGGATCGGGTGTATGCTGAAGAACACCGATGCTATAAGCAACGTCAATTGCGCCGCGTCGTAGCGGAGGTTCGAGAAGATTTCCCTGAACGAAATGGACATTGCGGAATCCGCGAAGATTCCTGGCGGCAGCATCGACTGCCGAAGAATAGTCAAGCGCGATCACATTGCCGCCATACTGCGCTGCGATTTCCGCGAATCTGCCACATCCGCAACCACCGTCCAAAATCCATTTTCCGCGAATCTCGGCAGCAGTCCAACCCAGCTCCGCATCGAATCGCCTTTTCGAATAGGGAACGCCGTTCGCGCTGTCCAATTGGACTTGCGAGAAGCGATTCCACTGGAGGCCGAATGAATCAGAGTAATTGCTTGCCGGGACGAAACGCGGTATCCCTCCACGGATCGGGTACTCACGGCCGCTTACTCTCGATCGCAGCGTGCCCTCCCAAATCTCGCCGTCGCGATAGGTAGGGGCGCAAAGCGTGAGCTCTGCGCCCGTGCCCGGTTCGCATAGAAGATCCAGTAGTTGCTCTTTCATTGTGTTCCGTGCCTCGTTGGCCCATCCCGGCAGCGCCAGGTATACGTTTTTCGATCGCGTTCTTAGCGGCGCCGACCGCGCAGCTTGAATGCCCCCCGCTGTAGCTCCCGACCCGCAATATTCCCATCGTGGTGGGCAGCTTCTCGCCCGCGGATGCGCGGGCTACGACAACGCCAGCCGGACCCAAAAGGCCGCCGGAACTGAGATACGGGCTTTCACCGGCAGCGGGGAACCCCGTTACTCGGCCTCTGCGGATCCCGCTGGGCGGTTTCGTGACGCATCCCGCGCCCGCTCCATCCTGGTGCGTGCGGCAATTGACCGTCGAGATCGAAGCCAGTGAACGAATGCCGGTGACATGCTCGATTTTAGCAGGACCTGCCACGCGAGAGTATCGAAGGGATAGTTCAAAAGCGCGCGCACCGCCTCGGCTCGTGCCTTGCTGAATTTGAGTGCGCCATAGAAAGCAGTTGAGTAATGCG
>CAYQDT010000103.1:0-8615 GCA_964416225.1 uncultured bacterium | reverse complement strand
GCCGAGGTTCTCCCGGAGCGCGGTCTCCAGCGGGAATGGAGCTTTCTCAAGCTGGCCGCCCGGAAGCTGACCGAGCGGCGCGGAGCGTATCGGGAAAAAGTTCGTCTCAACCGTAGGGAGGCGCCGATCCCGCAGCCTCGCTGAAGCGGAGAGTACGGACCGGCCAAAAGCGCTCGTCGTGCGGACGCACGACGGGCGCTTTTTCGAGATTGGGGGAGGGCGGAGCTGCCATCAGGCCGTGTATCGTGGGCGTTATCAGCGCCGCGGGCGCTACGGTGGCGTGGCGGTCCCGCGCGGGATCGCCGCTGCTTCGCCGGCGATGGCGGCTCCCTCAATCGGCGGCCCACGATTGCGGGGGTTTGCCGGGCCGGGCGACCGGGCAAGGAATGCGTGGGGCCGGCGATAGGCTGCAGCGGAGGTGGAGAGACGGTGAAACGGTGCCGCTGCCGACCGGCGGTCATCGCTGTTCCGGTGAGAGGGTCATCCCCTTGCGGCGGCGCGCCTCTCTCCCGACCTGACGGACCGCGCTGTTCAAGCCGCACGAGACCCTTGAGTGATCATCAACGCGCTGCTCTTGCTGGTTCCGGTCTCGCTGCTGCTGGCGTACGTGCTCCACGCGCCGCTCGAGTGGATCTTCCTGACCTCCGTGTTGGCCATTGCGCCGCTGGCCGACTGGGTGCGGCGCGGGACGGAGCAGGTGGCGCTGCGGGCCGGCACCGCGGTGGGGGGCTTACTGAACGTCACCTTCGGGAACGTGCCGGAGCTCATCCTGGGACTGTTCGTCCTCCAGACGGGACAGGCCCAGGTGGTGAAGGCGCAGATCACGGGCTCCATCATTGGAAACAGCCTGCTGGGAACCGGGCTCGCGATCGTAGTCGGCTGCTGGGGCCGGGAGAAGCTGACCTATAACCGCCAGCGCGCCGGCCTGGCATCCAGCCTGCTGGTGCTTTCCATGCTGGCGCTCCTCATTCCAGCGCTCTTCGATTACACCGAGCAGCGCTTCCACCGCGGCCACAGCCAGATGGAGCTGAATCTGCGGCTGAGCTTCGGCGCGGCGCTGATCCTCATCTTCGTGTACCTGGCGAATTTGCTGTACACGTTCTGGACGCACCGCGACATCTTCAATCCGGGAGAGGAGCCGTCGGTGCGCAGTGACGCCTGGCCCCTCTGGATGGGGGTGGGCGTGCTCGTGCTGAGCACGGCGTTTACCGCGTGGGAGGCGGAGCTGGTCTCGCGGGCGCTGGAGGCGGCGGCGGGCCGCTTCCATCTCACCCCCTTCTTCCTGGGGGTGGTGGTGCTGGCGGTGGTGGGAAACGCGTCCGAGTACGCGGCGGCAATCTATTTCGCGCACCGCGGGCGGATGGGGATGGCGATGAGCATCACCGTGGGCTCCACGGTGCAGGTCGCGCTGCTCGTAGCGCCGGTACTGGTGCTCACCTCCTTCCTGACGCACCACCCGATGACCCTCGTTTTTACCAACCCTCTCGAGCTGATTGCCGTCGCCGGGGCGGTCATTGCGGTGAATTCCATCGCGCGGGACGGTGAAACCACCTGGTTTGGCGGGGTGCTGCTCCTGGCCGTATATACCCTGCTGTGTCTGGCCTTCTTCTTCGTCCTGCCATTGCGGGTGTAATGGCGTGGGAGTGAAGCTGGCGTGTGAGGGATGGGACGGCGACGGCACCGCCGCTCGGCGGGCGGTTGCGCTCTACCCGAGGCCCTCCTCGCGAATCCAGGAGCGGAACTCCGGAATGCCGCGTACTCCCGGTCGAAGCCGGTAGAGCGCTCCTGCGCCCGGACCGTTCTTCTCCCGGTCCTCCCCGCCGGCCGTGGTCACGAACAGCTCGTCGTAGTCCGGGCCGCCGAAGGCAGGGCAGGAGACCTGCTTCGCCGGAAAATGCACCCGGCTGTCCTCCCGCCCGTCCGGCGTGTAGCGAACCACACAGCCGGCGCCCCAGTGTGCGGACCAGAGGTAGCCGTCCGCGTCGACGCACATGCCGTCCGGAACCCCATCTTCTTCCCGCACCCGGACCACGGCGCGCTCGCCGGAGAGCCCCCCGGTATCCGGATTGAAATCGAAGCGGGAGATCGTGCGGAGGCGCGTATCGGTCCAGTAGAAGCCCATTCGGTCCGGGGTGAAGCCCATCCCGTTGCTCTGGCCGCGGTCCCGGAGCACCCGGGTGATCGTGCCGTCCAGGTCGATGCGGTAGAGGCTGGCCGGATGGTTCTCCGCGGGCATTGTGCCGGAGAAGACCCGTCCGAACGGGTCGGCGATGGCGTCATTGAACCGGGTGACACGCTCCGTCGGAAGCTCCTCCAGCACCGTCGAGACGGCGCCGTCCCGCCAGAGGCGCAGCGCGCATCGCTCCTGGAACAGGAGCAGCGCCCCGTCCCACTGGATGGTAAAGCCGCCGATGGGCTCGCCCTCGAAGCAGAGCTCATGGCGCCCAGAGGCGGGCTCCCAGCGATAGAGCCGCCCCTGGGGGATGTCGATCCAGTACAGCCGGCTCTCGAGCGGGTGCCAGCGCGGGCCCTCGCCCGTCCGGCAGCGGCAGTCCACGATCAGCTCCGGCTCCATCGATACCTCACAGATCCCTGCATGAGATATCCCGTCCTGCCGTGTCATGCTCCGCCATGCCTTCGATCAGCCCGGATCGCGGGCGCCCCGGAATGCGGAACCGGCATTCCGAGGCCCGGCAGTCATCCGGAGCGGTGGCGGCAGGTGGCGCTACACCAGCTCGCGGAGCTTGTCTCCCATGATGGTGGCAATGATCTTCTCCCGATTCGGCTCGCCTTTCGCCAGCGACTCGGCCAGCTTCAGCGCCTGCTCCGGCCGGATCTTTCCCGGCATGGGAGGCTCGTACGGGTCGACCACCGCTTCCACCAGCACCAGCCCGGCCGCGGCCAGCGCCTGCTCCAGAATCCCCCCGCACTCCTCCGGGCGCTCAATGGTAAACCCCTGCGCTCCACACGCCCGGGCGAAGAGCGCGAAGTCGAACGGCTGGAGCTCGCAGGCATACTCGGGGTTGCCCAGGAAGACCATCTGCTCCCATTTGATCTGGCCGAGGGTATTGTTCTTCACGATCACGACTTTGATCGGGAGCCGGTACTTCACTGCGGTGATGAAGTCCGCCATCAGCATGGAGAAGCCCCCGTCGCCGACGAACGCCACCACCGGGCGGTCCGGGTAGGCGACCTGCGCCCCGATGGCGTAAGGGAGCCCGCAGGCCATGCTGGCCAGGGTGCCGGAGCACGAGTGCATCTGGCCGCGCTTGGCGGGGATGTGCCGGGCCCACCAGGTGGTGTTCGTCCCGCTGTCGCTCACCACGATCGCGTTGTCCGGCAGCCGCTGCCCGAGCTCGTGGGCGAGCACCTGGGGCTTCATCGGCATGTCCCGGCGTGACGCGCGCTCCAGCATCAGCGCGTCCCACTCCCGTTTGCCCTGCTGCGCCCGTTCTAGAAAGCTCCGGTCCTCTTTTCGCTGGAGCAGCGGCAGCAGCGCCTGCAGGGTCCGCCGGCTGTCTCCCACCAGCCCCACTTCCACCGGATAGCGGAGCCCGATACGCATTGGGCTCAGGTCGATCTGGATGCCGCGAGCGGTCCCCGGCTTGGGAAGGAAGTTGATGTACGGATAGGAGGTGCCCACCATCAGGAGCGTGTCACACTGCTCCATCGCGTCCTCGGAGGGGCGGGTGCCGAGCAGGCCGATGCCGCCCGTGGTGTAGGGGCTGTCGTCCGGGACGCACGCCTTGCCGAGGAGCGCCTTCACGATCGGGGCGCCCAGCACCTCCGCGAGCCGCTCCAGCTCATCCGTGGCCTGAAGCGCCCCCCGCCCCGCCAGGATGACGATCTTCTTGCTCCCGTTCAGCAGCTCGGCAGCGCGGCGCAGGAGCGTCTCGTCCGGCACGCCCGGCAGGAAGGAGGGGACGTTCGAGGTGTGGCCCGCGACGTTTTGCTGGGAGCGGTGCCCCTTGTCGAGGGGCTGATCCTGGAGATCCGTGGGGAAATTGATATGGCCGACGCCGCGATAGGCAAGCGCCGTGCGGCAGGCCAGCTCCGTCACGTTCGCCACATGGGCGGGACCCATGACCCGGGCGCTGTAGAGCGCCACGTCCGCGAAGACCCGGTCCAGGTCCACGTCCTGCTGTTGATGGGTGTCGATCAGGTCGTGGTAATGGTGGCCGGTGATGGCCAGCACGGGCGCGCCGTCCATCTTCGCGTCGTAGAGACCGTTGAGCAGGTGAATGCCGCCGGGGCCGGAGGTGGCCAGGCAGCAGCCGAGCCGGCCGGTGAACTTCCCGTAGGCACACGCCGCGAAGGCTGCCGCTTCCTCGTGCCGGACCTGGATGAAGCGGACTCGATCCTGTCGCTTTCGCAGGGCCTCCATGATCCCGTTGATGCCGTCACCGGGAATCCCGAAGACGGTGTCCACCCCCCAGGCCTCAATGGTATCCACCAGCGCGTCCGCCGCGGTTGCTCCCATGGCGTGCTCCTCTCCGAAGTGGGTCGCCCCTCGTGGCATGGCAGCCGGCAAGACCCGCGGCTCGGGCCGCTCAACCGGGCGCCAGACGCTTTTTACCCGTCCGGACCGGCACCTATTCGGAAGCCGCTGATGGAGATTCCGCCGCTGCCTGGGCGGGCGACAGGAAGAGCCCCGGGCCTCCGTGGGAGGAACGGCGACGGAGCCGCGGCTGCCGCCGGCTTCGGAGCGGGAGAACGGCCCCTGACGCACCGGAAGGAGGGCGGCTCAGGCAGGGACCAAACGGACGAAGGGCCGGCTGGAGAGCCGGTCCCGGGCGGCATTCCGGGACCGGCGGGCGAGGGACGGGCGAGGGAACTCGCGGGCTGCGGGCGCCGGGCTACCGTTTTCCGGCTTCGCAGGAGACGAAGGTGAAGGAGTAGATTCCCAGTCCGCTCTCCGCGGGCGCCAGCTTGAGCTGGCGCTGGCCGTACCGGGCATTGTGGACCAGGCTGTACATCCGGGGCCGATCCACCGTGATGAAGCTCTGCCCGTCGTCATCCCACCGGATGTCCGTGCCGGCGTCCGCCCGGGTGACGGGCCGGCCGTCATGCGTGACCCAGACGCGGATCGGCTTCCCCTCTTCCGGCTTGATCACGGCATTCACTTCCAGCGCGTGGTAGCGGATGCGGAGGTAATCGCGCGGCGTCGTGCTGGCGCGGGTGCTGATCATTGCCTCGGGAGAGGAACGCCACGCGCCCTGAAGGTAGATCCGCCCGTCTTCCATCCGGCCCGGGTCCTTGTAGGTGAAGCTCTTTTCCGGATGGTATCCCTCGGGGTTGCCGAACGTCTCCTCGTGCGCGCCCCGCTCGTAGCCGACGTACAGCTCCGGCGTGACCGGATAGCACACCGCGCCGGGCCGGTCCGTCCCGCGGATCGGGCGCGTGATGGCGGGGAGCTCCACGCGGGGGTTCGCTTCCCGCAGCAAAGACTGGATCTTGGCTTCCGTCGCCTCATATCCGCCCTCGCCGAAGTGGAAGTAGCGGACATATCCCTGCGCGTCGATGAGGCACTTCGCCGGCCAGAAGCGGTTTCCGTACGTGTTCCAAACAGCGTAATCACTATCCAGAATCATCGGATAGGTCAGGTTGAAGGACTTGATCGCGTGGGCGACGTTCGGCTCTTCCCGCGCGAACTTGAACTCGGGAGTATGCACCCCGACGATGACCAGGCCCTTGTCCTTGTACTTGTCATTCCAGGCCTTCAGGTACGGCAGGGTGCGGATGCAGTTGACGCACGTGTACTCCCAGAAATCGATCAGCACCACCTTTCCGCGCAGGGCGGACATGGTGAGCGGCGGGCTGTTCAGCCATTTCAGCTTTTCAGGAAGCTCCGGGGCGGGGATCTTCAGCATTCCGTCCGGCCCGGGCGCCTGGGCCTGTGCGGGAGGGAGTGCCCGGCCCGCGCCGGCGAGCGCCAGGAGCGCGAGACCGAGCAGAATCACCGGGCGTCGACGTCGGTTGAAAGACATGGGTTGGTCCATCCGCAGGGAAAAGCTCATGTCGGCGCGGGGCGGCTCTGCCGGCGCCGGAGCGGGTGGTCAGCGGCGGGCGAGAGTCTCCAGCGCCCGGGATGCCCGCGGTGCGCGCTTCCCATCGATCACCCGATCGCCGCCCCATCCGTGCCGGCCTAGAAACCACGACGGTTCGGTCCTGCAAGCGGTGTGGCGGGCTACGGGCATTGTACCACGGCCCCAAATTGGACGCAAAGACGCGCGGAACGACGCCGGCAAAAGCGAGTTTGTGATTTAGTTGTCAGCCGGCCACGCTCCCACGGCTGCAGCCGCCCCGGTTTCCGCCGGAGCGCCGCGCGGTAGGATACAATCCGCACGTCCCCGCCCGGCGACGGATCCGGAGCGGTGCATGCTCGGCACCGCGGATGCCGGAAGAGCGCACTCGGGGACGCCGGAGAAGGGGTGCGACTGCGCGCGTAGGCGTGGGCGGGATGTCCGCGATGTCTTTGATCGTTCAGAAATATGGTGGAAGCTCTGTCGCCAACGCGGAGCGGATCCTTCACGTGGCTCGGCGGGTCGCCGCCCGGCGGCGCCAGGGGGACGATCTGGTGGTGGTCGTCTCCGCCATGGGGGACACGACGGACGACCTGATCGGCCTGGCGCGCCAGGTCACGCGGCGTCCCTCCGACCGGGAAATGGACCAGCTCCTCTCCACGGGAGAGATCGTCTCCTGTACGCTGATGGCGATGGCGCTGCGGGATCTGGGGATCCCGGCCTCCAGTTTTACGGGGGGACAGGCCGGCATCCGGACGGACCGCACCTACGGCCGCGCGCGCATCCTCAGCGTGGATCCGCGCCGGATTCGGGAAGCGGTGGCCGACGGGCAGGTGGCCATCGTGGCCGGCTTCCAGGGGATCAGCCCGGACACCGACATCACGACGCTGGGCCGCGGCGGCAGCGACACGACGGCGGTGGCCCTCGCGGCGTCCCTGCGGGCCGGCGCCTGCGAGATCTATACGGACGTGGAAGGGGTCTACACCTGCGATCCGCGGCTGGAGCCGACGGCGCGGAAGTTGGTCGAGATCTCTTATGAAGAGATGCTGGAGATGGCCAGCCAGGGTGCCAAGGTCATGCATCCCCGGGCCGTGGAGTTGGGTGCGATTCACGGTATCCCGATCCTGGTGGCGAGCAGCATGATCGATGCGCCCGGAACCCTGATTCACGGAGAGAGTGAGATGGAACCAGCGAATAAGGTGCGCGGCATCAGCCACGACACGAATATCGCCAAGGTGACGGTGCTGGGGCTGCCGGATCACCCGGGCGCCGCCGCTGAACTGTTCGACGCGCTGGGTGGGGCGAGCGTGAGTGTCGATACGATCGTTCAGAATGCCAGTGCCCACGGGGCCGCCACGGACCTCACCTTCACCGTCTCGCAGGACGACCTCGAGCGTGCGCTGGAAGCGATCGCGCCGGCCGCCACCGCGACCGGCGCGTCGGGGTGCATCACGGATGATCGGCTGGGCAAGGTGAGCATCGTCGGGACCGGGGTCACCAACACGCCCGGCTACGCCCACCGGATGTTCCGCGCGCTCGCCAACGAGGGGATCAACATCGAGCTGATCACCACCAGTGAGATCCGGATCACCTGCATCATCGATCAGGCGCGGATCCCGGATGCGGTCCGTGCGCTCCACGCCGCGTTCCAGCTCGAGAGCGGAGACGCGGCGCCGGTTTGACGTGCGGGGAGCCGGCCAGGCGCCGGTTCGAAGACCCGCACCCGGCGTCTCACTCTCCCGGGCGGACAGCTTCCCGGCCCAGCCGCGCCCAGGCAGCGCCGCGCGCCCGGTGACGGCGCGGGTTTTTGCGCACGGCGGATCCCGGAGCGTCTTAGATCAAAGCCGGCGCACCGCCGCTAGAATGGAATAGATGGCCGGGGCGGTACGCTGGGGACAGTCGGCTGCTCGGCGACATGCGGAGCGGCCGGAACCCGAACGGGGCAGCGCGCCTCTAAATGAGCCATGGAGAGCATCCTTCGCCGGCGCGGCGGCGCGTTTGATCGCCCGGCGAGCGGGGGACTTCCTATTAGCTGACAATTTTCATCGAGGTTCATCCAGTGGATAGGAAGCTTTGCGCCGATTGCGGCAACTCCAGCCTGGCCAGCGAGAGCACGTGCTGGGCTTGCGGCGGCTCGCACTTCACGGCCGCCGCGACACCGCCGGTGGGAGAGCGGACGGTCACGCTCAGCTCACCCCTGGACCGGACCATTTCCTGGTCCGCAGCGCGCCCCAGCACGCCGCTCTGGTGGGGGCTGGGGGCTGCCTTCGGGATGGCACTCTTCATGTGCATCCTGGGCTACTGGATCGGGCGCGCCAGCGCGCCGGCCCCCACTCCCGCTGTGGCTTCGAACTCCATTTCCCTGCCGGCACCCCCGGGCGCGCTCGCGTTCACGCCGGTTCCGGCGCCCGCAGCGTCAGCCGCGGTCATGGCGCCCGCCGCGGCGACGTCCGCGGACGCAGCCGAAGTGACCGTCCGTGATAAGCCGGGGCGCGGCGGGCGGTACCCGGCGGCCGCGCCCGGCATGGCGCCGTATCCGGCGGGTCAGGCCGCTCCGCTGGCCGCGCGGACCGCCGGGGCGGCTCCGGCCGT
>CAYQDT010000102.1:0-8642 GCA_964416225.1 uncultured bacterium | reverse complement strand
GGGCGGGTCGTGGTCCGGGATACGGGCATCGGCATCGAGCCCGAGTTCCTGCCGAGCATCTTCGACCTCTTCACGCAGAACGATCGCAGCCTCGTGCGCTCGGATGGGGGACTGGGGATCGGCCTGACCATGGTGGAGCGCCTGGTGGAGCTGCACGGCGGGACGGTCACCGCCCACAGCGACGGCCCGCACCAGGGCAGCGAGTTTGTGGTGCGGCTGCCGCTGGCGCCGAACCCGGACGCGATCCCGCCGCTCCTGCTGCGCGGGACCGCCTCCGCCGCACCGGGTCCCCGGCGGATACTGGTGGTGGACGATAACCGGGACGCCGCGGAGACGCTCGGAGAGCTGCTGAGACTGTGGGGTCACTCGGTCACCGTGGTCCATGATGGTCCCTCGGCGATCAAGCAGGCGGCGGACGAGGTGCCGGAGGTCGTGGTGCTGGACATCAGCATGCCCGGCATGGATGGCTACGAGGTGGCGCGGTGCCTGCGCGCGGAGAGCCGGCTCTCCGGAACGCGGCTCATCGCGCTGACGGGATACGGCCAGGAAGAGGACCGGCGCCACTCTCGCGCGGCCGGGTTCGACGCGCACCTGGTGAAACCCGTGGAGCCGGAACAGCTCCGGCGGCTGCTCGCGCCGCCGGAGACTGCCGGTACCGCCGGCTCGGGGGGTTGAGAACGCCGGTTCCCGGGGGAACGGCGCCGAGCCGGCAGGCGAAGCTTACCAGCGGCCCCCGCCGCCGCCACCGTAGCCGCCGCCGCCGTAGCCGCCGCGGCCCCCGCCGCTCCGGCCGCCGCCGCCGCCGCGCTCTTCCCGCGGACGGGCCTCGTTGACGGTCAGCCGGCGCCCGCCCACTTCCTTGCCGTTGGTCCCGTCGATGGCGGCGTTCATCTGGTCATCCGATACTTCGACGAAGCCGAAGCCCTTGGAGCGACCATCGTGGTCCGTGAGGACCGTGACGCTCGTTGCTCCGTACGGCGCGAACAGGTTTTGCAAATCCTGTTCCGAGGTGGAAAACGAGAGATTTCCTACATAGAGACGCTTGCTCATAGTCGCTCCTCGCCGGACGCCCGTCCAGGCACCGGCTCCCGGCTCGGGAATCCCGGCCAGCGGGTTCAGGGATCGCGGCCCAATGCCTGCAAAAAGACTCGCCGCCGCAGCGCCTGGTAAGGCACCATCGGGGCGAGCCTCGCTCCTCCGAATAGGAAATGCTTACGAATCCGGTCTGAACCTGTTAGCGGCACTCTACCACAGCGCCTGTAGGGTTGCCCACTCCACTTTTAGAAGGGTTGGCAGATTTCGTTCACTCACCGGTCCCGTCCGGCAGAGGTGGCCGGCGTCGGCTCCCCTTCCGGGTTCCGGAATTCCGCATCCGGAGAGGTCGGGTCGTCGGGCTCCGGCGCGGGCAGCCGCTGCTCGCCGGCGCGGAGCGCGGCGTCCGCGCAGAGCCGTCGCGCCGCCGCCGTCAGTGCGCGAGCGCGTGCTATTTCGGCGTCCACTTCAGCAGGCATTAGGCTGCATCTCCGGCAGGGCGCGGACCGCGGCCGGTGTGGTCGGCGCGGTCATGAACCGTTCGGGACGGGCTTCCGGGGACTGATCCGGCCGGGGCCGGGGAGAGGCGGTACGCCGTGGCGCTACCCCTAAGCCTACCCCCATTGGAGGATTCCAATCCGCGGCTCCCGGAGCACCCCCGCACCGGTACCCGGTGGGACTCCGTTGCCGGGCCCGGCGTTCCGGCTCCGCCTCGAAGCCGCGTCGAACCGTGTACGGGATGGCCGCTCGGCCGGCTGAAGGACCGCCCTTCCAGCCGGGCCTCCAGCCGGCGGGCGCGTCGCGCCGCGCGGCCCGCGACGGCCGCCGGAAAAGCCGCTTGCATAACGGTCCGCCGCGTGGTATGCTGCGCACGTCAATTTCAGATCGAGTTCGTAGCGCATTACCGTTTCGGAAGCCCAGCCCGCCCCGTGAGTGCCTTACCAGCACCGGGACGGCTTTTTTTGTTGTCTTCTGCCGCCTGACCGCCGACGACCGCCTTCTGTTTGGACCCCTAGTGGCTCGGGTCGAGCTGCCGTGATACCGGCCAACCGATTAGATTGGAGCCGGAAAGGAATCCCATGAGCAAGCGACTCTTCGTCGGCAATCTCTCTTACAACACGTCCGAAG
The DNA here is from genome assembly GCA_964416225.1 of uncultured bacterium. GTDB lineage: Bacteria > Armatimonadota > SYMT01 > SYMT01 > SYMT01 > CAYQDT01. The sequence goes on along the minus strand of CAYQDT010000102.1, from coordinate 6,482 downwards.
CGCAGCTTCAGACCTCGTTCGCGCCCTTCGGCTGCACCAGCGCGAGCATCCCCGTCGACCACGACGGCCGCGGCAAGGGCTTCGGCTTCGTGGACGTGGACGCCAACCAGATGGATGCCGCCATTTCGGCCATGAACGGCAAAGACGTGGACGGCCGCGCCCTGACCGTGAACGAGGCTCGCCCGCGGGCCGAGCGGAGCAGCGGCGGTGGCTACGGCGGCGGCAGCAGCTACGGCGGCGGCAGCAGCTACGGCGGCGGCAGCAGCCGCGGCGGTGACCGCGGCGGCCGCGGCGGCAACCGCTGGTAAGCTCCCGGAGCCTTCGGAAAACGAAAACCCGCCTCGGACCCGGTCCGGGCGGGTTTTCTAATTTCCGGACAGCCGCGCGGCCCCGCCGGTCACGCCGCATCCGGGGCGCCGCCTTGGCGCACGGGAGCCCGGGGCCTTTCCCGGCAGCTTTGGTCGCGCCTCGGGTTGACGGGGTCCGCCGGCGGCTGCTAACCTTACCTGGCTCGTCGCTGGAGAAAGCCGGGTGACTGCGAATCGGTGCGTCACGGATCGGCTTTCCGGTGGTCTGTCCCGCAGGTGCGGGATTGGGATTGGCCGCCACCAGCAACAGAGGCTTCCTAAGTGGAACCCCATAGTCGACAGCAGCACGTTTACAACTGGCGCGGTGTGAGTAGCGGCGGAGGCACCTCCGGCTAGCGGGCATTCGGGCCCGCGCCCGGTCCGGCATGCACCCCGCCCGGGGTGCTTTTTGTTTGTACCCCTCCCACCCGTCCTGACATAGGCCCCTCCAGCGCGGGCCGGATCAACGGTGGGAGAGATGCGGGATCTCGTTTATTCACCGCAGCCGCTGCGCGCCGCCCTGCGTCCGGGCTGGCGCGACGCCTTGCTGTTCATCGCGTTCTTCGCGCTGCTCGTGGGCACCGTTCAGGTGTTCCACGCGATGCGCGCGCCCTTCTCGCCCGCCCGTCCCCTCGAGATCGATCTCTCGCCGACTGCGCTGCCCGGCTACGCGGCGCGGTCGCTGCTGCGGATGTTCCTGGCGTTCGGCAGCAGCATCCTCTTCACGCTGGTCTACGGCTACGTCGCCGCGTACAACGCCGCCGCGGAGAAGGTCATGGTGCCGCTGCTGGATATCCTGCAGTCGGTTCCCGTGCTGGGCTTCCTCTCCGCCACGGTCACGGGGTTCATGGCGCTCTTCCCCAACTCCCTGCTGGGGCTGGAGTGCGCCAGCATCTTCGCCATCTTCACCGGCCAGGCCTGGAACATGACCTTCAGCTTCTACCAGTCGCTGAAGACCATCCCCACTGAGCTCCGCGAGGCGGGCACGGTCTATCAGCTCTCCTGGTGGCAGCGGTTCACGAAGCTGGAGGTGCCGTACTCCATGATCGGGCTCGTCTGGAACAGCATGATGAGCTTCGGAGGCGGCTGGTTCTTCCTGGCGGCTTCGGAAGCCATCTCGGTGCTGGGTCATGATTACAAGCTGCCGGGGATCGGCTCCTATATGGCCACGGCGGTGGCGCAGGGCAAGGTCCCCGCGGTGCTCTGGGCCATCGTCACGATGGTCCTGATCGTGGTGCTCGTGGACCAGCTCTTCTGGCGGCCGGTGGTGGCCTGGTCGCAGCGCTTCAAGTTCGAGCAGGCGGATAGCGGTGACGAGCCCACGTCGCTGGTGCTGGACCTGCTCCACCGCTCCGCCCTCTGGGCGTGGCTGAATGAGCGCGCCTTTGCTCCGGCTGCCCGGGCGCTCGACCATCTGCTGCTCCGGGCCGGTGAGGCGACCGGGGATCGCGCGGCGGTTCGGATTGCCCGGCGAGGAGCCGGCGTGATCATCTCCATCGCGCTGGCGGCACTGGTCCTCTACGGGCTCGTGCGCGGGGTAGCCGTCGTGCGGGCGGAGCTGAGCTGGCACCAGGTGCTGACGGTGGCGGGCCTTGGATGTCTCACCCTCGCCCGCGTCATGGTGATGGTGGTGGTCGCCACCGTGATCTGGACGCCCATCGGGGTCCGGATCGGCTTCTCTCCGCGCCTGGCGCGCATCGCCCAGCCGCTAGTGCAGATCGGCGCCTCATTTCCCGCCAACCTGCTGTTTCCGGTAGTAGTGCTCGGCTTCATTCGCGCGCACATCAACCTGAACTGGGGGAGTGTCCTCCTCCTGGCGCTCGGCACGCAGTGGTACATCCTCTTCAACGTGATCGCCGGCGCGATGGCGGTGCCGACCGACCTGCGGGAAGCCGCGCTGGTGTTCCGGCTGCGCGGCTGGACGCTCTGGCGTACCCTGATCCTGCCGGCCATCTTTCCCGCGTGGATCACGGGCGCGCTCACGGCGGCCGGCGGCGCGTGGAACGCCAGCATCGTCGCCGAAGTGGCGTCGTGGGGCAGCCACCAGTTGACGGCCCGGGGACTGGGCGCCTACATTGCAGATGCTACCAGCAAGGGAGACTGGCCGGCCATCATCCTGGGCATCGCCGTGATGTCCGCGTTCGTCGTGCTCCTCAACCGGCGCGTCTGGAAGCCGCTGTACGGCATCGCCGAGGAGCGGTACCGGTTGGGATAGGGTCGACGGGCGGCTTTTTCGCCCGCGCGCGCCGGGCCTTCCGGCTCGAACGGCTGTTCGGAGGTTGCAATGAGACGAGGATTGACCGCCAATCCGCCGGGCACGGCGCTCCTGGCCGCGGAGCAGCTCACCAAGTACTTCGGCGAGGGCCGGAAGCGGATGCTGGCGCTCCAGGACGTGACCCTCGAGATCCCCGACGGAGAGATCGTCTCCATTCTCGGTCCCTCCGGATCCGGGAAGTCCAGTCTCCTGCGGATCCTGGCGGGCCTGGTGGAGCCCTCTTCCGGCACGGTTCGCTTCCATGGCGAGCCCCACGCCGGGCCCAACCCGCACATCGCCATCGTCTTCCAGACCTTTGCCCTCTTTCCCTGGCTCACCGTCTATCAGAATGTGGAGCTGGGACTGCTCTCCTCGGAGGTTCCGGAGACCACGCGGAGGCGCCGGATCCTGGACGCCATCGACCTCATCGGGCTCGACGGCTTCGAGGATGCCTATCCGAAGGAGCTCTCGGGCGGGATGCGCCAGCGCGTGGGATTCGCCCGGGCGCTGGTGGTGCAGCCGGAGGTGCTCTTCATGGACGAGCCGTTCTCCGCGCTGGACGTGCTGACCGCGGAGAACCTGAAGAAGGAGCTGCTCTCCCTCTGGCGCTCGCAGAAGATCCCCACCCGCGCCATCGTCATGGTGACCCACAACATCGACGAAGCGGTCACGATGGGAGACCGGATCGTGGTGATGGGGAGTAACCCCGGCGTGGTGCGGGTGGACATGCCGGGCCTTCCCATCGAGGAGCGCGGCAAGGAGCACCCGGAGCACGTCCGGCTGGTCGACTACCTCTACAGCGTCATCACGAACCCGAAAGGAGTGGTGGCTTCCTTCCGGGCCGAGGCTCCGCCGGCCCGCCCCGCCGCGGAGCCGGAGCGCGCCTACCAGGTCCTGCCCCACGTGGAGGTGGGTCAGGTAACCGGCCTCGTGGAGCGCCTGCATTCGGATGGGGACCGGGCGGACCTGTACGCGCTGGCGCGGGAGCTGCACATGGAGGCGGACGACCTGCTGCCGCTGGTGCAGGCGATCGACCTGCTGGGCCTGGGCGACGTCGAGGCGGGGGACGTGTTCCTGACGGACGCCGGAATCCAGTTCGCGGAGGCGGGCGTGCTCGAAGAGAAGGAGATCTTCCGGGAGCAGGCCCGCGCGAACGTGCAGTTGATTCAGCGCATCCTGTACCTGATGGAGGCCTCGCCCAAGGCGGAAGTCTCCTACGAAGACGTGCTGGAGACCCTGGAAGAGTGCTTCAGCGCCGACGAGGCGGAGCGCCAGGTGGAGACCGCGACGGACTGGGGCCGCTACGCGGAGCTCTTCTCTTATGACGATACCGAAGGGCTGTTCTACCGCGACGTGAACGAGTAGCCCGCCCGTTTCCGCGCGCTCCGTTCCGGACGGTGGCTCCGGAACGGAGCGCCGACTCGGATAGGGGACGCAGTACCGCCCCCAGGGTCCGCCGGGATCAGCGGCCGGTCCCCGCCGGCGGTGCCGGAGCGCCGGCCCCGGGTGCCGCCGGCGGCGCCGTCAGACGGAACAGCCGAACGGTCCCCTCGTGACGCTGTCCGTCCGCGTCCTTCACGCGGAATCGGCCGTCGATGCGCTGATCTCCCCGGTTCAAGACGCCGGTGATCTCGCCCTTGCCGCCGGCCTTCGAGCTGACGGCCATCCGGAGCCGATCCGATCCGGAGAGGTGCCCCTGAACGCTCCAGCGCTCCGTGCCCGCCCCCGCCAGCTCGATAGATCCGGTGACCCCACCGCCGTGCCCGGCCTCCAGCAGGGCGTTCACCTTCTGCTTCTCGCCGCCGCGGGGTTGGGCGGTGCCGGCCCAGTTCCCGGCCAGCCGGTAGCGGCTCCAGTAGCGGACGGTTCCTGAACCCTCGCCGCCGGAGCTGCCGCGGGCCCAGGCCGTAGTCAGGCTCCCGGGCGCGAGCCCGGCCGCCAGCAGCAGCACCAGGATTCGTCTCGCCGGTGGTGTGGCTTGCATACTGCCTCCTGTTTCGCCCCGGTCCGTCCGAAGCGGAATCCGGTGCGTGAGCTTCGGGCGCCGCCCTGGACCGGCGGACTACCCATCCATGATGAACGCGCGTGGGGCGGTTCCCGGTTCCGGCGCCGCTTCTGCCCGCGTCAGACGCCGGAGCGGCTAACAGTACGCTCCAGGGAGAACCGGGCAGGCCCCCTCCGGGACGTTAAGAAAGCGTGAACCTGATTGCCGCATGCAGAGAGGTGGGTAAAGCGCGCCTATGAACACTCCGCCATCCAGGACCGCCCGCTTTTCCAGCCGCCGCTCCGCGGCAACACGCCTCACCCGCTCCGGCTGGAACCGCCGTCTGCCATCGCTCCGGGTCTGCGCGCTGCTGGCGCTCACGGCCGCTGTTTCCGGCCCCGCCGCCGCCGGCGCACGGGATGCGGCCGCTCCAATCCCCGCGGAAGCAGAGGCGGCTCCAAAGGCTGCAGCCGCTGCCTCCGCTGCAGCATCCGCGGAAGCGAAGGGTCCGGCGGCTCCCGCGGCGCCGGAGCCCGCGAAGCCGAAGCCCGCGGAGCAGGGCGGGAAAGGGGGAGCGGCGGACCCGAAAAACCGCCAGGCGGAGGGTCAGCCCGGGGCGGCCCAGGGGAAGAAGAGTGACGCAAAGAAGGGCGACGAGAAGAAGGGCGACGAGAAGAAGGGCGACGAGAAGAAGGCCGACGAGAAGAAGGGCGATCAAAAGTCCACCGGCGAGAAAAAGAGCGGCGACCAGGGCGACGAGAAGAAGGAGCCCCCCGCTCCCGGTGAGCGGCCGATGCCGGAAACACCTCCGGACCCGGAGGCGCACGCGCAGCCGGCGGAGACCGCGGGCGTGCTGTACTACTACGGCTTCCAGGCGACCGAGATCGGGCAGCAGCTCTTCAAGTTTCACAGCCCGTACCAGCGGCCCAACAGCTTCCAGTCGAAGACGGAGTTTGACGGCACGCAGAGTTACACGCTGTACCTGGGCGTCCGTCCGAACCCGCACCTCTCGTTCTATATCAATCCGGAGTGGGGCATCGGACGGGGCATCAGCCGCTCTTCCGGGCTGGCCGGGTATGTGAATGGCGATATCCTCGCGGCGCCGCCCGTCCCGCAGGAGCCGTTCCTGGCCCGGTACTTCGTGCGGTGGATTCTGCACGCGGGGCCCGGCTTCACCAAGCAGGACCCGGCCATCAACAACGTCGGGGGCGAGGTTCCCGCTCACCGGATCGTGGTGACCGCGGGCAAGCTGGGTACCACCGACATCTTCGATCTGAACTCGTATGCGGCCAACCCGCGCACCCAGTTCCTGAACTGGACGCTGGATACGAACGGCGCGTACGACTATGCCGGGGATCTCCGGGGCTACAGCCACGGAGTAGCCATCGAGTGGGTCCACCCGGACTGGGCGCTGCGGGTCGGCTCCTTCCAGATGCCGCGGGTGGCGGGCGGCGCCAATCTCTCGTGGGACCTCTGGAACAGCCACGGCGACCAGCTCGAGGCGGAGTTTCACCCCGTCTTCCTTGGCCCGCACTCGACGCCGATGGTGGTCCGGCTGCTCGCGTTTCGCAACACCGCGGACATGGGGGACTATGAGCGGGCGGTGGCGATTGCGAAGAAGACCGGAGCTCCGGCCGACATCCGCGCGACCCGGCAGGAAGGCTCGGTCAAGTACGGGTTCGGCCTGAACATGGAGCGCCCGCTCGCGGACAAAGCGGCCACCGGCCTGTTCCTGCGCGTGGGCTGGAACGAGGGGAAGCGGGAGGATTTCGCCTTCACGGAAGCGGACCGCTCGCTGAGCTTCGGCGGGCAGGTGTCGGGGGTCCACTGGCACCGCCCGAACGACCGGCTCTCCGTGGGGTACTGTCTGAATGGAATCTCCAAGGCGCACCAGGAG
>CAYQDT010000101.1:370-8647 GCA_964416225.1 uncultured bacterium | reverse complement strand
TCGCGCAGGAAGTACTCCCGCTGCATGCGATTCATCTCGGAGGAAACCTCGGATTGGATCTTGCTGCCTACCTCCAGCACGTTTACCTCGCGCTGGATCAGGTTCCAGAGCAGGTGCAGCCGCGAGCGGACGTCCACCTCCTCGAGGATCGCCTGCTTGTCACTGGTGCTCACCGGCAGGTGCGCCGTCACCAGGTCGGCAAGCGTTCCGGAGTCCTTGACGTTCGCCGGGATTGCCCGCAGCTCGTCCGGCATCGTCGGCGACATCTCCACCACCGTCTGGAAGCCCGCGGAGATGTTGCGCACCAGCGCCTGCACCTCCACCGCCTGCTCGCCGGTCGCGGACTCCTCTTCCTCCAGCAGCTCCACGCGGCACCGGAGGTACGGCTCTTCCTGGATTGCCTCCACGAGGCGGATGCGCCGGAGACCGTGCACGATCAGGCGCACGCCGTCCGGCATGCTCACCATCATCCGGATCGCCGCGGCGACCCCCACGGGGTGCAGGTCGCTGAACGTCGGGGTCTCCACCGCCGGGTCTTTTAGCGTGACGACCCCGATGATCCGGCTCTCCGCGACGGCGGCGTCCTGGATCATCTTGACGGAGGCCTCCCGGGTGACCGTCAGCGGCGCGACGACGGCGGGGAACAGCACGTTGTCGCGCAAAGGGAGGATCGAGAGCTCACGCGGGATCAGCTCCGACGGGTCCGCGGCGCCGTCGCCCTCGGCGGGGGCGGCTTCCTCGGCGGCGTCCACCACCACGGAGCGCAGCGGGGCCTCGTCCGCCCCGGAGCGGGCTTCCAGCGCCGCCTGCTCCTCCTCGGTGCCCGAGCGCATCGGCTCTCGTTCGTCCTCCGGCTGCTCCCGCTCCACAGCGACGCGCCGGCTTCGGGGCTTCTTCGTTTCCATCAGTCTAATTTCTAATCAAAAATGCTGCTGTGAGACCGGTCGGGGGGACCCGGGCTGCGTTGCCCGCGATCCCCGTCCGGTACCGGAATTGCACGTGCGGATCACCACCGATGACGGCGCGCACCAGCCTCGCACCCGGCGCGGCATGGCCACGGGAGAGGAGCATCGGTGGTCACCCCTTCACGGGAATTTGTGTCGTCTGCGCTGCCAGGCTCAGGCGCTTCGGCAGCGTGATCGTCAGGAAGCCGTCGCGGTAGGACGCCTGGACCTTGTCCCGGTCGATGTGCGCTTCCTGGGGCAGCGGCAGCGTCCGCTCGAAGGGCCCGAGGTAGATCTCCATCTGGTGAAAGAGGATCCGGCCCTGCGCCTCCTTGCGCTCGTCCTCCCGAACCCCTCGGACCGTGAGCGTCTGCGCGTCCGCCGAGAGCTCCACATGGATGCTGTCCGAGCGCACGCCGGCCAGCTCGAGCTTCACCTTCACTGCCTCGCGGGTTTCATAGACGTCCGCCTGCGGCTCCCAGAACCGCTCCGGGGAGGTGAAAGAGTGGAGAAAGCGGCGCAGGATTTCGTCGGAGCGCTCGAACTCCTGCTCCATCTGGCGGATCAGGTCTTCATAGAATCGATTCATTTCCGGTGCTTACTCCCGGTGCATTATAAGCATGGACTCAAGCGAACGTCGGGCAGGACGCGCAATTTCGGACCCGCGGTCTCCCACCCTGCCGCCGTCCGCCGCCGTGCCGGAGAGCGGCCCTGTCGGAGCCGGTCCGGCGGCTCCACGGAAGAGGATACCGCACTATACCCACATTGGACGGGCTGCGATGGCCCCTCTCCCGAGCGCCGCTTCGCGCCGGGTCCGCGCTCCGACGGAAAAACCTGATACGCTTCTTCACAGCCATTTCAACAGCCAATTCCACGGCAGAGGAGAGAGCGCATGGGTTCCAGGCTGGATGGACGGGGGCCGGCAGAGCTGCGGCCGGTTCGGATTACGCGCGGGTTCAACCGGTACGCGGAAGGCTCGTGTCTGATCGAGGTGGGAGAGACGCGCGTCATCTGCACGGCCTCGACGGAAGAGAAGGTACCGCCTTTCCTCAAGGGCCAGGGCAGCGGCTGGCTGACCGCGGAATATGCCATGATCCCCCGCGCCAACCGGCAGCGGACCCCGCGGGACGTGGGCAAGCCCGCCAGCGGCCGGACCGTCGAGATCCAGCGGCTGATCGGGCGCTCGCTCCGCTCCGTGGTGGACCTCCCCGCGCTCGGTGAGCGCACGGTATGGATCGACTGCGACGTGATCCAGGCGGACGGCGGCACCCGCACGGCATCGATTACCGGCGCGTATGTGGCGCTGGTCGAGTGCCTGGCGAAGCTGCAGAAAGGTGGTCAACTCCGCCGGATGCCCCTCCTGGACCAGTTGGGCGCGGTGAGCGTGGGAGTCATCGGCGGCCAGGTGAGCCTGGATCTGAACTACGACGAGGACTCCACCGCGGCGGTGGACATGAACGTGGTGATGACCGGGGACGGCCGCCTGGTGGAGGTTCAGGGGACCGCCGAGGGGGATCCGTTTACCCGCCAGCAGATGAACGGACTGATCGACGCCGCCGCCGCCGGCATCCAGCAGCTCTTCCGGCTCCAGCAGGAGGCTCTCGGCGACCTCCTCCCGTCCCGCTTCGGGAAGTAGCGCTGTCGTCGTGCCGGGCGGCGGCGGTGAAGCCGGGTCCCGGCGCTCCGTGTACGGGAACCGGGGTTGTCAGGGCTCCTGTTTCACGTGAAGCGCCCCTGCTGTTAGGGGTAGCCTGCCACCGACGGCAAGGGCCGCCTCCGTCCCCGTCCGGAAATATCGCAGGAGCTTAGCGGATGGAAGAGGTTCAGCTCATTCCACGGGCCCTGATCGATCCCAGCCCGTTCCAGCCCCGGTATCATTTCCCGGGTGAAGCCCTGTCCGAGCTTGCGGCGTCCATCCGGGAGCATGGGATCATCCAGCCCCTGGTGGTGCGCCCGGTGGGTGACCGGTACCAGTGCATCGCCGGGGAGCGCCGCCTTCGCGCCGCGGGGTTAGCGGGGCTGGCGCAGGTGCCGGCGCTGGTCCGGCCATTCTCGGACGAGGCCGCCCTGGAAGCGGCCATTGTCGAAAACCTGCAGCGGGAAGACCTGAGCCCGGTGGAGTCAGCCCGGGCCTACCAGCGCCTGGCTGAGGAGTTCGGGTACAGCCAGGGCCAGATCGCGCAGCGCACCGGCAAGAGCCGGGTGACCATCAACAACACGCTGCGTCTCCTTCAGCTGCCGGGCACCGTGCTCCAACTCATCGAGCAGGGGGAGCTCACGGAAGGGCATGGCCGGGCGCTGCTGGGCCTCCCTGCCCCGTCTCTGCAGGAAGAGCTCGCGGATTGGCTGGTCCAGAATGCGCTGACGGTGCGCGAGGCGGAGGAGAAGGTCCGGCGGCTCCTGGCCCGGAAGACGGCGGCGCCGGCACGAACACCCGCCTCCTCCCGGCTTCGCTCCGAACAAGACCCCTACCTGCGGGAGCTGGAGGAGCGGCTGCGGGCCCGGTTCGGGACCCGGACGGAGATCGACTACCGCTCGGGCAGAGGGTCGCTGACGCTGGAGTTTTATTCCGACGATGATCTCCAGCGCCTGTTAGAGCTGTTAGGGGTGGTTGATTGAGGGTGGAAGGGCCGGTCCGGGGTGCGGAGCGGCGGCATCGGGAACAAAGCAGGGGTGCCACCCGCCCCCGGTAGCACCCCTGCCAACAGCCGGCCGTCTCGGCCGACGGCTCTCTGGTGGCGTCCGGCTAGTTGTTGCCGGCGGCCGCTCCGCCGTCGCCCAGCTCCAGGACGTAGTTGTCCTTACTGCCGCCTTCCCGCCGGAAGACGAGGTTCGGGAGCACGCCGCGGGTCGATTCCAGCAGCGCCTTCATCACCTGCTCAATGGTCCCCTGCGCGCTGAAGGTGATCGCCACATCCGGCACATTCGGCGCCACGTGGACCGTGGACCGGGTGGCGCCCGCGATCAGCTTCACCACTTCCCGCAGGCGCTGCTTGGTGGCGGAGAACGACGTGGTCTTCAGCTCCTCCGGCCGCTTCTCGATCACTACCGGCTGTTCGCCCGGAAGGGGGCCCAGCTCGATATAGAGCATGTTCACCCCTTCGCGGTAGGTGACTTGCTTGCTCTTCGCGGAGGCCTGGCGGAGGACGTTGCGCAGCGCAGACATCTCCGGCTCCCCGTTGGCGGTGTAGGTGATCCGCACGTCCGGGACCTGCGGGGAGATCTGGAACTTCCAGGCAGAGCCCCGCAGCACCTGCTCCAGCGCGTCGCGGAGCGGCGTGTCGACGAGCTGGACCTGCACCCGCCGCGCGGGAATGGCGGCGCTGTTCGGCGCGAGGACGCCCGCGGCCGTCTTCTGGAGATGAACCACGTACGTGTCGCCGTCCAGGCTGTACGTGATGGTGGGCTCCTGCTTATACGCCTCCAGGATGATGAGGGGCAGGGCCTGATCCCACCGGCTCGGGCGGAGCTGGATGTTGATCGGGATGGGGGGGACGTCCGGCTCGATCCGGAACATCACCTTCATCTTGTCGAACAGGATGGGAAGGACCTTGGTCAGGCGGCCGTTGGTCAGGCTGACCCGGTAATCGCCATCCATATCCGTGATCTCGATGTACTCACGGTCGATGGTGAACGCGCCGCCGCCGGCCAGGCTCCGGGTGAAGTAGTACACCAGCGGCTCGCCGTTCTTGTCCTGCGCCACGAGCTTGTCGAGCGCCTGCGTCAGCGGGACCCGCGTGACGTCGAGGCTGAACAGCGTGTTCCCGGTGCTAGTGGGAATGCGGTACTGGTAAGGGGTCTGCTTGAACAGCTCGTACAGGATGCGGGCCAGTGATTTATTCTGGAGGTTGAGGGTAACCAGCGGCTCGGGCTGCGGGATACCCATCTTGCCCGGCTCCGACACGCCGAGGCCCCGGGCAACCTGTGCCGCCGCCGGCGCGGGGGGAACCGCGCACACGGCGCCGGTCGCCAGCGCGAGCGACAGCAGGTACGGCGAGATTCTGGGAAGGTGGTTCATTCCGTGTAGCTCCCTCTCACGGGATCGGCCAGGCGGAGACCGCAGTAGGGCCTCCGGACCCGGCCCGGCGGCCGGCGTCCTATACAGTATTACGGAAGCAATCAGGTTTAGGTTCACCGCCGGCCGGGGCCTCCCTCCCGATCCCTCACGCAGCCGGCGACCGGCGTACCGTTCACGGCCGGATCGACGGTCGATATGGCTCCTCCCCGCCCTCGGAGCTGGTGAGGCCAGGCACCGGCTTTTCCGCAGTGTTCCACCGGCTTTTGGCTGCCGGTTGGACGCCGCGGCGGCGCCGGAAGTTGCCGCCGCAGGTTCCCGGTTGATCGGGCGGTCCGGACTGCCGGGCGACCGGGCAGCCCGGAAATCCTTTCCTCCTGGAATCGATCCGCTGTCGAATCGGGACCACCCCGGTCGACTATCTGCTGAGTAAGCGTTTCACACATGATCCCGCTCCGCATCCCGGCCCGCGCCGCGGGATGGGAGGCATCGATCCAGGAGTTCACCCCATGAGCACGCAGCAGCGACCCTCCCCCTCCGCCCAGCCGGCCGGCGCGTCCAGCCACCGGGATCAACTCCACGGGACAGGTCCCGCTGCGCGCGGGGGAGCGCTCTGCGAGGCGCGGCTCGACCGGCTGCGCCTTGCGATGGCAGGCTACGTGGAGCGGGGCGAGCTCCCGGGAATCGTGACGCTGGTCAGCCGGCGCGGCGAGGTGAGGGTCGAGACCTTCGGCACGCAGGCGGCCGGCGGCGCGGGCGGCCCGATGCGGCGGGACACGCTCTTCCGCATCGCCTCCCTGACGAAGCCGATCACGGCTGCGGCCACGATGATTCTAGTGGAAGAGTGCCGGCTGCGCCTCGATGAGCCGGTCGATCGGCTGCTGCCGGAGCTGGCGGACCGCCGGGTGCTGCGGCGCCCGGACGGGCCCGTTGACGAGACGGAGCCGGCCAACCGGCCGATCACGGTTCGGGACCTCCTGACGTTCCGGCTGGGCACCGGACTGCTCCTGGCGCCTCCCGGCTCCTCGCCCATTCAACAGGCGATCGCGGAGGCGGGTGTTGCTCCTGGCCCGGGGATCTTTCCGCACGGGCCGGACGTGTTCATGGAGCGGCTGGGGAGCCTGCCTCTGCTCCACCAGCCCGGCGAGCGGTGGCTGTACGGAACGGGCGCCGAGGTGCTCGGGGTGCTGATCGCGCGGGCGTCTGGACAATCGCTCGGAGCGTTCCTGCAGGAGCGGCTCTTCGCGCCCCTCGGGATGAGGGACACCGGCTTCCACGTTCCCGAGGAGAAGCTCGATCGCCTGGCCACCTGCTACCAGGCTGATCCCGCCACCGGCACGCTCGTGCCGTTCGATGCAGCGCCGGATAGCCGGTGGTCCCGTCCGCCGGCCTTCGAATCCGGCGGGGCCGGGCTGGTCTCGACGGTGGACGACTACCTGGCGTTCTGCCGGATCCTGCTGAGCCGGGGGCAGGGGCCCGCCGAGCGGATCCTCTCGCGGGCCTCCGTGGAGTTGATGACCACGGATCAGATCACCCCCGAGCAGAAGGCGTCGTCGCCGTTCTTCCCCGGCTTCTGGGAGACCCGCGGCTGGGGACTTGGTCTTTCCGTGTTCACCCGGCGGGGGGACGTGGCCGCCGTCCCCGGGCGGTTCGGATGGGACGGGGGATACGGGACCTCCGGCTACGTCGATCCGCGCGAGGAGCTGATCGGGATCGTCATGACGCAGAGCCTCACCGCCCTCTTCGGGCAGCTGATTCCCGACTTCTGGACCTCCGTCTACCAGGCCATCGACGACTGAGGCGTATGCGCGCGGACGAACGGGCGAAGCGAGCCGGCTTCCTCCCCTCGCGGGGAATCCGCGGATTACGGGACGGATCCGCCGCGCCGGGTCCGGTCGGGAGCGCGATGCGGAGGGGCCGGCGACCCGACCCCTCCGCATCCGAACCAGCGAGCCTCTTTATAGAGACTTCAGGTACTCCACCAGATCCGATTTTTGCTGCTGCGTCAGCCCCAGCCGGAAGAACGTGTCGTAGTGGTTCACCACGTCCAGCAGCGTCTTGAAGCGGCCGTCGTGATAGAAGCGGCCGGAGTTCTGCGGCTTCATAAAGAGGCCGCGCTCTCGAGTGAAGACGCCCGCCAGGTTCATGGTCTTGTACGTCCCGTCCGGTGACCGGTCCGCCTGGAAGCTCTCGATGCCGATCTCCGCCGGCTGGTGTTCGTTCCAGCCTGGCTCCGTCCAGAGCGGCTCGTGGTGGCAGTTGTTGCACTGCGCCTGTCCGCTGAAGAGCTCATCTCCCCGGGCCGCGGCTGCGCGGTCGAAGTCGATGCCGGGCCGCGGCTTCGGCGCCGGGATGGCGAGCTGGTAGAAGTGGAGCGCCGGCAGCTTCGAGGTGACCCGGTCGTCGTCCGGAGCCCGGTTGATGTGTCCGAAGAGATCCGGATGGGCCGCCGCGATCGGCCATTTCGCCGCGTTATCCAGGCGCGGATCGTAGAAGACACCCTGCCCCCGCATCTCCAGATTGGCGACGAAGGCGTTCCAGTACGTGACCGTGCCCCAGCCGCCGGTCCAGGTGTGCTGGTTGAACCCCGGCAGCCCGTAGGCGGCGGGAATCAACGTCGCCGCGGACTGCCCGGTTACCGGGTTGGTGGTCTTGCCGTCCAGCAGCAGCTCGGCATCGAATTTGCCGGGCCCCCAACTCCGCAGCACGGTGCGCACCTGGTCCTGGCTCACGCCCAGCAGGCTGGCGAAGAGGGTCAGGTCCGGCGCGGAGGCGATGATCTGGCCCACGTCCAGGTCCCGGTTCGGCCAGCCGTCCAGCCGATGGCCGACGCCGAAAGCCACGGAGTTATCCACGGTCGAGTGGCACAGCGCGCATTGGATGCCGACGGCCGTGAGCTGCCGGCCAGTTTTGTCGAAGAAGCCGGTCACACCCACGACGGCATTCGCTTTCAGCAGCGACAAGGTGACGGCCGGATCATTCAGATTCAATGAGCCGCGGTGGATGCGAATCTGGGTGGCCAGCGGCAGTGCGTCCGCGTCTACCTTCAGGCCCAGGCCCAGTGCAGCGTTCGGACTGAGCTGGGCCACGGCCTGGTGGAGCTTGAGCTGCCCGCCCCAGAAGCTCTCGTCGCCGAATGTGTCGTCGCGGAACACCGTCCGGCCGTCCACAAGGAGGCGGGCGCCGTTCTGGAGAATCGCGGCATCGAACGCGCCCAGGTGCGGGCCGCCCGCTCCCGGCTTGCTGGCCGCCTCCGTGATGAACTCGCCCGTCGCGCGTGCCGGCCGGGGACCGCTCCGTGCCTGGATCACCTGCTGC
>CAYQDT010000101.1:0-360 GCA_964416225.1 uncultured bacterium | reverse complement strand
CAGCATGGGGGTGAGCAGCAGCCCGAACGCGGGAGCTGCCCACAGAACTCTTACCTTTCCCTGGGATCTGCTTGTTGCTCGCATGGTCTTCCTCGTAGGCATCGAGGTCGCTGCCGGTCTCGTGCCGTTCACGAGAAGACGGCCGGCCTGGCTTCATGCGTGCTGCTCCTTCCCGATCAACCATTGCGGATTGTTTCTGGAGAGGCCCCCGGTTGGCTCGCCTCCATGAGATTAGGTAGCTTCAGATCCCTCCGCTGGTTGGGAATATCCCTCGCGGAGCGACATTTTTTTGATGCGGGCGACAGCCGCGGAGCGTCCGCCGGCTCGACGGAACTCCGGGAGGGCCCGCGGGAGGATCCG
>CAYQDT010000100.1:0-8657 GCA_964416225.1 uncultured bacterium | reverse complement strand
GATCGGCGGGATCACCACTTCCGGGTGCGGCTGAAGTTGACCAGCATTCCGTTCGGATGGCCCGCCTGGTTCCCGATCAGCATGGAGGCGGTGATGCTGCTGGACGCGTTGAGCGCGTACACCCCGCCCAGGGTAACGGCGTTCGCCCGGCCGGAGATCCAGTCCGAGTACAGGACCACCCGGTCCGAGAGCTCCCAGTCCGCGCCGAGCATCGGGAACGTCCCGTCCGCGGTATGGATGAGCCCCGCGTGGACCCGGCGGCCGCGCAGCTTGATGTTGCGCCGGTGCGCCTTGAACTTGTTGTACTGGACCTGGTCGAAGTTGATGGTGCGGGTGACGACCAGGTAGGCGGAGGGCTCGAAGCCCGGCCCGAGCGTGGCGACGCCGGCGGCCACCGCGGGACGGTCATACGCTTCCGGCAGCGGCTTCCATTTCAGGTTGAACTGCGGCCGGTAGTCGTGGGGCGGGTTCGCCGGGGCGAAATCGAGGCCTCCCTCTAGCTGCGGCGTCAGGCCGAACTGGAGCTGGTAAAGAGGCTGCGGCTGCTGGAAGAGGGTCGGGCTCTCCGCCACGCTCGCGTTCCCGTTCTGCAGGGTGAAGGTCCACTGGTGCACGGGAATGAGGTCCGCGGTGGGGATCGTGTTCAGACCCGTCGGCGCGGCCTGCGCGCTGCCGGCGCAGCCGGCGGCAAGAATCAGCAACAGCATCCGGCGCCGCATCACTCCCCCTGCTCCCGGATCACCGTTCCGGCGCCGACCCGGAAAAACTCCATCGTCTCGTTCAGCTCCCGCGCCACCGCGTGCAGGCGCTTTTCCGCGCTCGTCTCGACCTCGCCCTGCGCCACCTCCCCGGCCAGGGCGTCGACCTGATCGGCGAGGGCGTGGACCCGTGTGAGGGTGGAGCAGAACTCGTCCACGAGACGGTTGAGCGAGCGGCCGACTTCCTGGAACTCGTCCTGCCGGTGAAGGTCCACCCGCACGCAGAGGTTGCCCCCGGCCAGCTCGTCCAGCGCCTGGTGGAGCGTGTGCACCGGCCGCACCACCCGGTGGGTCAGCCGCAGCGCCCACGCCAGAATCCCCAGGAGTACCAGGGTGAGGACCACCACCGCCAGCGTCAGCCCGCGGACCAGCAGCTCGCCGGTGTGGTGGATCGTCTTGTGCGCTCTCCAGAACTCCTCACCGATATCCTGGTTGGCGCTCCAGTACACCACCCCGAGGGTGATCAGGATCGCCGCCAGGAGCAACAGCCCGGCGGGGAGCACCCACCGGAGCTGCCGGGAGCGCTGGATCGGATGCGCGTGCAGCATGGCTCTCCCTCTATTTCTCCAGCTCGGACAGCTTGTGGCAGGACAGGCAGAGCCCCCCGCGCCGGTTGTTGAGCCGCAGGAAGTCCCCGAACGCGTTGCTCTCGCCGTGCATGAAATGGCACGTCGCGCAGGTGATCCTTCCGTCGACGGAAAGCGGTAGGTTGGGCGGGACCCCCGGCTTCGCGGCGATGTTCGTCTTGTGGGAGGGGCCCTGCGCGCCGTGACAGCGGTTGCAGGTCGCCTCGAGGTTCGGCGCCAGGGCGGTCCGCGCCGCGGCGGGATTCCGCTTCAGGGCGGCGGCGTCCGCGGTGTGACAGGTGCGGCAGTCGGCGTCCGGGCGATGGACGTTTTCCCCGGTTGCCCTCCGCGCCGCCGCCACGCCCGCCACCAGGGCGAGCATCACCGCGGCGGCGGTCACGATTCCGGCGGCCCCGGGGGTTGTTGTCGTTCGGCACTCCCTGGTGATGGCGGGCCTCCGTCACGGGCCGGCACGTTCCCGGATCGGCATGCAATCACGCAGCCGCCCGGTTGCCTGGCTTCCCAGTTATCAACGTCGGCAGGCGGGCGGGAGATGCGAATAAGTTTCAGTGAGGAAACGCTTAAGAAACCGTGAAGCCGCGCGAGGGGCGGCGAATCGGGTGGGGCGGAGCGCGCGGTGTTCCAGGGAAGGCCGGCCGGAGAGGGGGCGAGTCCGGCGCCCGGGGCCGCCCGCCGCTTACCCGCCGCTCTCCTCCGGCAGGCGGAAGCGGTAGCCCACGCGCGGCTCCGTGTGGATGTACTGGGGGCGCGCCGGGTTCGGCTCAATCTTGTTCCGGAGGTTGGCGAGGTGGACCCGCAGCGTGGCCACGTCTTCCGAATACTCCGGCCCCCAGACCCGCGAGAGAAGCTGGCGGTGCGTGAGGACGCGGTTCGGGTTCAGCATGAGATACCGCAGCAGATCGTACTCGATCGGCGTGAGATGGACCTCTTTCCCCTGCGCGATGATGATGCGGCGGGCGAAGTCCGCATGGAGGTCGCCGACGCTGACCGACGCCACTTCCGGCTGCTGCTCGGTCGACTGCCGCCGGAGCGCGACCCGAATCCGCGCCGCCAGCTCGTCCGGGCTGAACGGCTTGGTGACGTAGTCATCCGCCCCCAGGTCCAGCGCCTCCACTTTATCCCGGTCGTTGTCTCGCACGGAGAGGACGATGATCGGGATCTTGCTCCACTCCCGCAGGTGCCGGCAGACCTCCGTCCCTTCCATGTCCGGGAGCGCCAGGTCCAGGATCACCAGCTCCGGCTGGCGCTCCGCGGCGATATCCAGCCCCTCCTCGCCGGTGGCGGCCAGCAGCACCTGGTACCCCGCGCGCTCCAGGCTGACCCGGAGCGCCCGGCGGATCTGCGGCTCGTCGTCGATGATCAGAATGCGCGGGTTGTTCGACCTCACCTTGTCTGCTCCTGCGTTTTCTTTTGAAGCTGCTCCCGGCCCGGGGCCAGGGGAAGCTCTACGATAAAGTTAGTGCCCCCGCCGTAACGGTTGACCGCGGTCAGCTTCCCGCCGTGCGCCTCCACCAGCCCGCGCGAGAGGGCGAGCCCCAGGCCCAGGCCCCGGACCGCGCTTTCCTTCAGGCCCTTTCCACGGTAGAACCGCTCGAAGATCGACTCTTCCTCGCCCGGCGGGATCCCGGGACCGTGGTCGGACACTTCGAGCAGCAGGCGGTCCCCGCGGCGGAAGGCGCGCAGCTTCACGTGGGTGCCCGGCGGAGAGTATTTCAGCGCGTTTTCCAGCAGGTTGTGCAGCACCTGCACCATTTGCACCGGGTCCAGCCAGGCCTCCGTCAGCTCGGGCTCCAGCTCGAGCTGGATCCGGTCATTTTGAGAGCTGTCGAAGGTATCCAGGGCGGCGCCGATCAGCTCGGTGATCAGCGTGGGCTCGCGGAGCGGCTGGCACGCGCCGGCTTCGAGCTGGGAGAGGGCCAGCACGTTGTCGACCATTCCGATCAGCCGCTCCGTCTCCAGGTCCATCGCGTCCAGGACCTCGGTGACCACCTCCGGCTCGGCCTCCTCCGGGTGGCGGACGGCATTGATGCCGGCTTTGATGGAGGTGAGCGGCGAGTGGAAATCGTGGGAGACCATCTGGAGCAGGGAGGTCTTCAGCCGGTCCGCCTCCTGCAGGGCGCGGGCGTGCGCCTCGATGCCGACCAGGCGATCCCGCTGCAGCACCAGGGCGGCGTGATTCCCCAGGGTCTGCACCACCCGCTGCTGGCTGGTTGAGGGAACCCGGTCGTCGGGCCACCGGATCGCGAGCACCCCGAGCGTGTCCGCTTCCATTCGCAGCGGCAGGAGCGAGAGCGCGGCGAGCTCGGGGCACGGGGCCCCGTCGCGGGGGAGCGGCTCCGGCCAGCCGTAGGGAGTGCTCGTGGCGAAGACCCGGTCCAGCGCCCGCCGGAACTCCGGGTCGACCAGCGGGAACTCGTCGCCCCGGTTCTCCCCTTCCGCGGTGATGACGCGCAGCGCGTGCGGGTCGCGGCGAATCAGGATCGCGGCGCCCCGCGGCTCCGTGGCATGCTGGAGCCGGTGCAGCACCTCGAGCAGCGCGGGGTCGGAGCTGATCTGGGAGGCCACGGCCCAGCTCGCCTCCGTCAGGGCCGCCGATTCCCGCTCCCGCCGGATCGCGTCTTCTTCACGCAGCTTGAGCTGCGCCGTCACCTGGCCGGTCACCGAAGCCGTCAGGACGAAGATGCCGAGCGCGATCCACTCGTCCGGATTGTTGGCGAAGAGCGAGTGCGGCGAGACGAAATACCAGTCGATGGCCAGATACGCCGCCACGGCCGCCAGGATGGCGGGTCCCCGGCCGAAGCGCAGGGCGGTCAGGAACACCAGCAGCAGGTACAGCATCGACACGTTCGCGATGCCGCGCGCCAGGGGCGTGGATTGCAGGAGGACGGTCGTCGCGGCGACCCCCAGCAGCGCGACGCAGTAGCCGGCGAGCGTGCGGAAGGAGAGGCGAGAACCTGCCTTCCGCGCCGCTCTGGGCTGGAGCGCGCGTGCCGGCGTCGGTATCGGGCGGCTGGTAGGCGACATCGAATCGAAACGGGAGCGCTGCCCGGCGGGAGGGCCCGGGGCCGAACGGTTGCTCACACTGGGACCACCCTACCGGTGTGCGCGCCAAGGATGCATTAAGAACACGCGGCGCCCGATAAATCCCGCGCGAAGGCCGCGCCGGGCCGGCCCCGCACCATTGTACCCATGATGCGGCAGGGGCCGTCGCTCCGGGGCCGGCGGGTGCGCTCCCACCGCCGGACTTTCCGGCGTGGAGGCGCCACCGCAGCGGCGGAGGTGAATGGCCGGGCGGGCGCTTGGTCTGGGGCGGCTTCCGGCGGCTGCCAATAATCAATGGAGGAGAGGCTGCCTATCCTCGAGTAGCGCCCACTGTTTCCTCCCAGATTTTGACCTCGGAGTGCTCTATGATGCGTCGTTTCAGCAGTGCCACCCCCGTGATCTGCATGGCGGTCGCCGCCATGGCGGTTCCCGTGCTCGCCCAGTCGAAAGCAAAGCCGAGGGTGCCCGCCCGCCCCGCGCCGAACGTCGTCAAGGGGCAGGGCCAGCTCGTCGGGGGCAGTGGGCAGTTCGGAACCGTCTACAGCCTTCAGAACGGCTTCAATTTCGAGATCCTCTCCGCCCGTTACACGCTCGAGCCGTTCCTGGCTTACGAGGCGCTGATCGCGCACGAGGACCAGAAGCTGCTGGTGGCGGAGGTCGCCATCAAGAACGTGCAGAAGAGCGACAACTTCTGGAACATGGAAGGTCTCTTCACCCTGGTCGACGAGAAGGGCCAGCTCTATCCCGGCGGGGAGCTGGCGCTCCAGAGCAATCCGAAGGGTTCGGCCAGCCCCACGCTGCGGCCGGGCCAGGGGTTCGGGCAGCCGGCACTCAAGGACCCGCTCCGGGTGGCGTGGGTCGTTCCGGCTAAGGCGCGCATCGTGAAGATCATGGTGAATACCGGCCGGTTTGCGCAGAACGAAAAGGTCTTCCGCTATTACGTGGCGGGCACCACGAAGGCCGAGGCGGGTGAAGAGTGGAATCCGAAGAACGTGATCGCTCCGCTGCCCGCGGAGGCGCAGGAGCCGGGCGACAAGACGGGGGCCGTCGCCGCGGACGCCGCGCGCGGGACACTGGGGACCTACGTCCCGAGCGGCTACTTCGCCCTGCGGCTGGACAGCCTCGCCTTCACCTCGGAGCCGCTCAACGGCAACCCTCCGGAAGACGGCAAGAAGTTTGCGGTCGCCACCGTTACGGTGAAGAACCTGACCGGGAACACGCTGACCATGTTTGACGCGGAGGGCGGCGATAACCCGCTCCACGAGCTGACGGACAGCGATGGCGAGCGCCGCCGGCCGCTCATGTACCGGAAAGCGAAGCGGGATGAAGAGCCGGAGCACGAGTTCAAGCAGGGGGACGAGTACACGTTCCGCATCGTCTTCGCCGTGCCAAAGGACGCGGGCGCGAAGACGCTGGTTCTGGGAACCGGCGGCGCGCGCAAGTGGAGCTACGACGTCTCCGGCGTGAAGTAACCCCGAACGGCTCGTTTCCCTTGGAGAAGCCCGCGCCCGTGTTCCGGGAGGCGGGCTTCTTGATCACCGGGGCCGCCCGCCGCGCGCCCGCCGCGGGCCGGACGCTCCGCCGGCCGGGGCCTCCCCGCTCCCGACGGTCGTCCTCGAAAACCGATCAGCGGTCCGCCACGATATGGACGTCGATTCCCTCGGCAAGCCGGACCACGTTGTTGATCACGGAGCCGCCCCACAGCTCCTCCCAGCGGGAGCGCCCGGAGCGCCCCAGGAAGATCTGGGTCACCTGACGGTCCCGGGCGTACTGTACGATCGAGGCGGCGACATCTCGCGCCTCGATCACCTCCGTCTCCGCGTCCAGGGTGCGGGCGAGCTGCAGGTCCGCCTGGACGTACTGCCGCTCGTGCTCCGGCAGGGCCTTCAGACCGCCCGGCGGCGCGATGAACAGCGTGAAGCACTTGCCGTGCGCCCTGCGGGCCAGCCGGGCGCCGCGCCGGATCAGGAGGGTGGATGGGTGGCTCGAGGAGGCGCAGACGAGCACCCGCTCCTGCACGCCCCACGCTTTTGAAACGGCCTCTTCGCGCCGGTACTCCGCGAGCTCCTTGTCAGCCTCCTCGGCCGCCTGGAGGAGTGCCAGCTCCCGCAGCGCCGCCAGGTTCGCCGAGCGGAAGAAGTTCTGCAGCGCCCGCTCCACCCGCTCCGCGGGGTAGACTTCTCCGCGCTTCAGCCGCTCGCGGAGCAGCTCGGGCGTTACGTCCACCACCACCACGTCGTCCGCTTCCACGAATACCCGGTCCGGGATGGTCTCGCGCACCAGGACGCCCGTCAACTGCGCGATCTTATCGTTCAGGCTCTCGAGGTGCTGGACGTTCACCGTGGTGAGCACGTCGATTCCTGCCTGGAGGAGCAGTTCCACGTCCTCCCAGCGCTTCGCCCGCGGAGAGCCGGGCGCGTTGGTGTGCGCCAGCTCATCCACCAGGATGACGTCCGGCCGGCGGGCGACGATGGCGCCGGTGTCCATCTCCTCCAGCATCGTCCCGCGGTATTCCAGCCGGAGGCGCGGGATCACCTCGAGGTCCGCCAGATGCGCGATGGTGCCGCGGCGCTGGTGGGGCTCGAAATAGCCGACCACCACGTCCCGGCCCTCGTCCCGGAGCCGCCGCCCTTCCTGCAGCATGCGGACGGTTTTGCCCACGCCCGCGGCGAAGCCGAGCAGGATGGTGAGCCGCCCGCGCGCGGCGCGCCGCGCTTCCTGCCCTTCGGGCTCCGGCAGCGGCTCCGGGCTGGGAAGATCCGGCATGCCCTATCCTCCGTGCGCGCCCGGTAGGAGCCCGGCCAGCGCGCGGGCACTCTGGAGCTGCTCGCGGCTCAGATGGTAGACGGGGAGGACTTCCGGAGGCAGCTCGGCTTTTTCCCACAGGTAGCCGGACAGGCTCGTCCGGCAGACCAGGTCCCAGAGCGGATCGTCCGGAGGCAAATCCCGTCCTGTGGTCTCCGCCACCAGCCCGCGGACCGCGGTGGTGACGTCGACGGCGCAGCGATGCGTTTCTCCGGAAGCGGCCTGGACCTCGAATCCTCTCCGGATCCGGAGCGCGTCCGTCTCTTCGGCCCCCTCGGGAAGGGGGACCGGCCAGAACCGGAAGCCGTTCAGCGTGCGGAAATGGACCGTGGGGATGAGGATCCGGTCCGGCGGGAGGTGGGGGAGGAGCTGCTGGAGAGTGCCGTCTGCCCCTTCCGGCCGCCGGCGGGGATGATTCAGCGCCGCCTGGACGGCGCCCCGCAGGACGCTCGGCGTGAACGGCTTCCGCAGGAAATCCACGGCGCCCGCCTTCAGCGCATCGACGGCCAGCTCGATGGTTCCGTAGGCGGTCACCATCACGATGCGCGCTTCCGGGTCGCGCTCGCGAATCCGCCGGAGCACCTCCAGGCCTTCCAGCCCGGGCATCCGCTGGTCCAGCAGCACCAGGTCCCACCCCTCGCCGGTTCGGAACCGCTCGAGACCTTCCGGTCCGTCGGCGGCGGACACCACCTCGCAGCCGGTCGTCTCCAGCGCGTAGCGCATCGTCTCGCGGATGTTCTCTTCGTCATCGATGATGAGGATGCGGGTGCGGTCCATCGCTACGCCTCCTTCGGGCTCTCCGGCAGAGGCCTGCTCGTCCCGGCCGCCGGCAGGGAGAAGTGGAAGGCCGCTCCGCTGCCGGGTGTCGACTCGGCCCAGATCCGTCCCCCGTGCGCCTCCACGATCTTGCGCGCGATCGAGAGGCCGAGCCCCGCGCCGCCAGCGGTGGCGCCGGGCACCTGCACGAATCGCTCGAAGAGGTGCGGGAGGTATTCGGCCGGGATCCCTTCCCCGTTGTCGCGGATGGTGATGCGGACCTCTCCCTCGCCCACGACGGCCTCGACTTCCACCCGCCCGCCGCGCGGAGTGTGGCGAATCGCGTTTCCGGCGAGGTTGCTGATCACGCGCGAGAGCTGTTCCAGGTTTCCCGAGATCCGGGGCAGCTCGGCCGGAAGATTTCCATGGAGCTGGAGGCCCTTCTCCGCGGCTCGGGAAAGGAGCGAGCCGAGACCCAGGTCCACCACTTCATGCAGGTCCAGCGGGCGCCGGTCCGGGACGGCGGCGCCCGCTTCCAGGCGGGTGAGGTCCAGCAGATCGCGAGCGAGCTGATCGAGCCGCGCCGCGTCCTGCTCCGCCATCCGAACGAGCCGGAGCTGGTCCGGGCTGAGGGCTCCGGCGGAGCCCTCGGCGAGGAGCTGCACCGCCATCCGCAGGGAGGTGAGGGGCGTGCGGAGCTCGTGCGAGG
>CAYQDT010000099.1:0-8659 GCA_964416225.1 uncultured bacterium | reverse complement strand
CTCGCGGCTCCGGTATCTTATCTGCACCGCTGCTCCCTGTCAAGCCGCCGTTTTCAGCGGCTTTTCTGCGGAAACCCGGGGCAAAACCGGAGCCCCCATTCAGGGGCGAGGGGGATTATACGTCTGCGGTTTCACGGGGTCAAGGGATCCGTGCAGCTTTTTTGGAAGCCCCCGCCCATGCTGCGGAATGTGCCCGGAGGCGCATAATAAGCCGTCCGTTTCGCTGCCAGGGAGCAAACTCGTGGAGCTATTGAAGCAGATCCAGGCCATCCCCGGACCCTCCGGTGACGAGGGGCGCATTGCCGACTTCCTGGAGAGATGGTGCGGGGACGTGCCGGATACCCGGGTGCGCCGCGCTGGCGACCTCCTCCTGGCGGTGCGCGGGCAGCCCCGCGTGGCGGTTTTTGCGCATATCGACACCGTCGGCTTCACGCAGGCGTACGACCGGATGCTGATCCCGATCGGCGGCCCGCGCGTGGAAGGCGGCGAGCGGGTGGTCAGTCTCGACAGCGGTGAGCGGGCGAAAGTGAAGCTCGTGCCGCAGGAGGGCGCGGTGGGCTGGAAGCTTTCCAAGAAGGTGGGCGCCCCCGGCGAGCGGTGGGTGTACGCGGATCCGCTCGAGCTCCACGGCGACCGCATCCGGGGCCCCTACCTAGATAACCGGGCCGGGGTGTGGAACGCGTTGCACACCCTGGCAGGCTGTCCGGACGTGGCGGTGGTATTCACGCCGGCGGAGGAGCACACGGCGCGTGGCGCGCTCGTCGGATCGCGCCTCGTGCATGAGGAGCTCGGGATCTCCCGCGCGCTGATCTCCGACATCACCTGGCACACGGATTGGATCAAGAACGGGAAAGGCCCGGCGATCAGCTACCGGGACCGGTACATGCCGCGCCAGCGCTTCCTGGAGGAGGTGGTCCGCCTCGCGGAGCAGAGCGGGATCACCTTCCAGCGGGAGGTGGAGCGCTCCGGCGGCTCGGACGGCAGCGCGATCGAGCGCAGCACCTTCCCCATCGACTGGGTCTTCATCGGCGCGCCGCAGAAGCGCAGCCATTCGGTGCGCGAGGAGTGCCGGATCCCGGACCTGGAGCAGATGCGCGCGCTCTACGCCTACCTCGTCCCCGCACTCAGCACCGGGACCGTGTAGGTTCCGGCCGGCGCTCAGGACGGGAGCGCGGCGGTGCCGACGGCGCGGAGACGCTCCGGGAGAAGCTGGACGCTCTCCAGGCGCGCGGGGAACTCCAGGCGGCCGAGGTCCAGCAGTGGGTTGAGCTGCTGCTCCACGAAGCGGGTGGCAGCGTGAGGATCGGTGGGCAGGATGAACGGCACGCGCGCTTCCTCGGCCCGGAAGAGCAGGCGCCGGCCCTCCTCGATGTCGAAGGAGCCGGTCGCCGTCACCTGGATGGGCTTCCCGAGGAACGGATATTGCATGCGCACGCGCACGCGGTCCGTCTCGAACCGGAGGACGGGGTCGTACTGCGCCTCGCGCTTCTGGAGGTAGGCGTTCAACGCGGCGTCCGTAAACTCCACTTCCAGGTCACTGCGGCGGACGCTGACGAAGAACGGCTCGGAGCCTTCGTAGCGAACGTCCGTCAGCCGCAGGTGGAGGTGGTCCAGCGTGAACTGGCTCTTGACGCGGATGTCCTGACCCTCCACGTCCACCACCCGCGCGCGCCCCTGCACCAGCTCCGCGTCCGGCGTGTCCCCGAACTTCACGCTGTAGCTGCGCGCGGGACCGAGGAGGGAGGTCAGACGCCGCTCCAGGCGGCGCTCCACCTTTCGGCGGACGATGGCAGTGGAGCACCCCGCCAGCGCGAGGGCCAGGGGGATGAGGAGCAGACGGCGGGCCGGCGTCCAGCGCGAAAGGGGCATGGGGCGCGGCGCTCCGTTAGAATTTGCCGGTCGAGATCTTCGCGGCGGTGCGGAGGCGCACCAGCAGGGCGTCGACGGCCTGATCCCGCTTCTCCGTCAGCAGTGCGGCTCGAAGCTGCTCCTTCACCTCGGCGAGGGGTAGCGCGCGGGCTTCCTGTTTCGCGTCGACGCGCACCAGGTGGTAGCCGTCCCGCGAGGCAATTACTTCCCGGACCAGGCCGAGGGGAGCGTTGTACACAGTCGCCTCGAACGCCGCGCCGAATGGATTGGCGCCGCGCGGTATCTCCACGGGTATCACGCCGCCGCGCGAGGCAGTGGCCGGGTCCTGCGACTTCTCCTTCGCCAGCGCCTCGAAGCGGGCTCCGTTGCTCTCGACAAGCTGCTTCAGCAGCTCCTCGGCCTGCTTCCGGGCCGCCGCGTCCGCCGCCGCGCTATCTCCGGACCGCTTGATCAGGATGTGCGCAATGCGCACCGTGTCCGGCTGGAGGAAGGCGTCCTTCTGCTGCTCGTACCGTTTCGCGATCTCCGCTTCGGTCACAGCGTCCGCCTTCACCAGGATCGCCGCGAGCTTCCCCCGCAGGGCCGGAACCTCCGCCTGCTCCCGGAGTACGCTCTTGAAGTCCGCGATGCTCCAGCCGCGGCTCTTTTCGAGCTCTGCCGCCAGCGCCTTTTCATCCCCATAGTGCCGGAGCGCCTCGCCATACGACTTCCGGACCATCCCGTCCAGCTCGGCGGGCGTGACGGCGATCTTGCGCCGCGCCGCCTCCGCGCGCAGCACCGCCTCCTCGATGAGCGCCTCACGGATTTCGGGGCCGTACCGGAGACTGAGGCGGTCGATATAGGTCGAGAGCGGGATCACCACGCCATCCACCACGCACACGGGCGCGCCCGGCCGCAGCCTGGACGGACGATCCGGGCCGGCGCTCGCGGTGGACGCGGCCGGCTTGGCGGACGAGGACGCCTTCACGGCGGGCTTCTGAGCCAGGGCGGGGGCGGCAAGCGCGAGAGTGAGTAGCAGGACGGACAACCGGGGCATGCGGGGACTCCAGGACTGCGCGGAGGGTCCGCTCCCACCGGGCGGCCGGGAGGCGGAGACACACCTGAGCGTACCCGAGGGTCCCCTCGCTGTCAACCGCACGCTATCCAGAGGCGCAAGCCCGGCGCACGCGCGGTACGAGCGGGGCAGGAGCGAGTCGCTGCAGATCGAGGACCCGGTCGCCCGGGGCCCGGCTCCCTGCTCGCCGGTCGGCCGGCCCCTCCCCCATCGCTGTCTACTCGTTGACAGAGAGAGGGTCCCGCGTGGTAACATCAGCCGTCTGCCGCCTCCGGGCCGCAGGCAGCGGGGAGAGGTGTCCGAGTGGTTGAAGGAGCCTGTCTCGAAAACAGGTTTGGGGGTAACTCCAACGCGGGTTCGAATCCCGCCCTCTCCGTCAAATCGTTCCTGAAAGTAAGGCCCCGCACGGCGATTTTTGGTCGTTGGCGGGGTCTTTTTTCGGCCACTGCTAACATTTTGCTAACATGCGAAATGCGCGTGAATTTGATGACAATCGGGTGTGCGGCTTCTCGGATGCCTAAGAGGACGCTCTACCGCTCGATCACATCCAGGTCTGGCGCCCTTAGGCGACCGCCGAGGAAAGTCTCCAGGAGTTGGTTCACGGCGGTGGCATCAAGGTGGGATGGCAACCAGATCCTAACCAGTCTGCTCGCAGCTACCTGGGTATGGTCACCGGTTGCCGAAACCGAAACGCCTAAATAATTTCGGAGAAGGTGCCGGCGGACGAGCGGCAAGCCGTTCTTGAGGAGGCATCGAACGCCGGTAGAGAAATTTGCCGCGAAGCGGAATAAGTGGGTGCCCCGGACAGCAACGATGCTCAATCACCCGCGTCACGCATCTCCCATGCCCAAAGGGATGTCACTGAGCAGTAAAGGTAAGACCAACTACTTGCAAGGAGGTTGGTCTTTTCAGCGTACTATTTCCAGCTATTCGTGCCTGCCCTGTCGGCCGGTTCGGGTCGTCGTAGTTGCCGGAGAGGCGGAACGCCAGGTTGAAGACGTTGCGGTAGTGGCGCTCTACCAGCTCCATTCTCGGCGCTGGAATCGCCGGATTTGGCGCGCGCGATCAGGCGAGCGTCAATGTCCACGGCAAGCAGCCGGTCTTTGCCTCGGTCACCAGGTCCTGGCATGGCCGAATTAGACCCAGGGCCTCACTAAGCAGCCCATGCGGTGCATGATTTCTATTCAAGCGTACAGAGCTGCGACCGTCGCGCGACCCGTGGCCGCAGAAGGGCGCTGCAGGGAGGGCTCAGCAAAGCATTTACTGAACAGTTCTGCTGCGTCACGAAGCTCGCCGCTTCTTCTTCCGTAACTCGCGATCTTCTTCGATGTTTTACCCATTCCAGCCCCGAACGCGAACTCTCCTGCTGGCCGCCACCGCTGTCGGCGTGGCATTGCTCTCCGTTTCTCGCAGCCCCGCGCAAACCTCGGTCGGGGCGTCGCCGGCCTCCCAGGCGCGGCGCGTGCTGCAGCAGCGCTGTTTCCAGTGCCACGGCCAGAATGGCGTGGCGACCAAGAACGTGTTCGTGCTGGACCGCGCCCGCCTGGTGCAGGGAAAGGTGGTGGTCCCGGGAGACGCTCACTCGCGGTTGATTGCGGTGGTGGAGAGCGGCGCCATGCCGTTGGGGGCAGGGAAGCTGGCTCCGGCGGAGGTGGACGTGCTGCGGGACTGGGTGACCCGCGGAGCGCCGGACTGGGACTCCGGGCAGCCGTCGGCGGCGCGGAAGCTCCTGACGGAGACGGCGCTGGAACAGGCCATCGGCCGGGACCTGGCGCAGGCGCCGGAGCGAGACCGCCGCTTCCTCCGCTACTACAGCATTGCTCACCTGTACAACGCGGGGGTGCCGGAAGCGGAGCTGGACGGCTACCGGATTGGACTCTCCAGGCTCATCAATAGCCTCTCGTGGCGCCGCACCATCGTCAGCCCGCAGCCGATCGACGCGGCGAGGACCATGCTCCGCATCGATCTGCGGGATTATGGATGGTCGCTGGCTACCTGGAAGACCGTCGCCCGGCAGTATCCCTACGGCTACCGCACGCCCGCGGGTGAGCATATCTACGAGCTGTCTGGGGTGGAGATTCCCTACATCCGCGCGGATTGGTTTGTCGCCAACGCCTCCGTTCCTCCACTCTACCATTCCATCCTGGGCCTTCCCAATACCGTGGGAGAGCTGGAGAAGTTGCTGAAGGTGGATGCGGCCGCGGATCTGGACGGCGAAAAGAACGTGCTGCGCGCGGGGACCCGCAACTCCGGAGTCTCCCGGAATAACCGCGTGGTGGAGCGCCATCTCACCGGTTACGGTGCATACTGGAAGAGCTTTGACTTCCGCAGCAATACGGGCGACCAGAACATCTTCAAAGATCCGCTGGACTTCCACGCCGCTGGCGGCGAGATGGTTTTCAACCTGCCCAACGGTCTACAGGGTTATTACCTGGCGAACGGGACCGGACAGCGGCTGGACCGTGCGCCTGTGGAGATCGTCTCGGACCGCAGCTTCCCGGATGATCCGGTGGTGGTCAACGGGCGCTCCTGCATGTCGTGCCATTACGCCGGCACGAAATCGATCACGGATGAGATCCGCGCGGTGGTTGAGAAGGAAGCTTCTCCCACGTTCGACAAAGCCCGGGCGCTGGCGCTCTATGCGCCCCAGCACGAATTGGACGGCGTGCTGCGCGAGGACGCCGAGCGGTTCCGCGCCGCTGTGGCGGAGACGGGCGGCACCGTGAGCGTGGATTTCCGCACTGAGCCGATCAACGCGTTGGCCCGCAAGTACAGCGCGGACCTGTCCCTCCCGCAGGCTGCCGCGGAGTTGGGGATGAGCGAAGCCGATTTCCGCGCCCAGCTTGCGTCCCACCCGCGGCTGGACCAGCTTGGGTTGGGAGCGCTGGTCCAACCGGAGGGCGGTATCAAGCGGGATGCCTGGGAAGAGTACTTCGGCCAGGTGGTGAGCGAATTCGGCGACGGCTTCTTCCTCGCACACGGCCACGCGGGCGGGCTGCTGGTGGGCAATGCGCGCGGCAACAACGTCATCCGCTACGACGAGGAGACCGGCGAGCAGCTGGACACATTCGTTCGGCCGGGCGCCGGCGGACTGGAATCACCTATGGGCCTGGCGTTCGGGCCGGACGGCAACCTGTACGTCGCCGACGAGATCGCCCACGCCATCCGCCGGTACCACGGAGACACCGGCGCCTACATGGATGACTTCATCCCGGCGAACCGCGGCGGACTGGGCGTGCCGCGCGGGTTGGTCTTCGGGCCGGACGGCTGCCTGTACGTTTCCAGCATGTCCACGGACTCCATACTCCGTTACAGCGGCAAGACCGGCGCGTTCCTCAACGCGTTCGTCCCCAGCGGCCACGGCGGCCTGAAGCAGCCGCACAACCTGGCGTTTGGACCGGACGGTAACCTGTACGTGTGCAGCTACGGCAGCGCCTGTGTGCTCCGCTTTGCCGCCCACACCGGCACGCCCATGGGCGTCTTTACTACGGGCTATGCGTTGACCTTGCCCGCGGATATGGTGTTCGGGCCGGACGGCTACCTGTACGTCTCTTGTCACGGCGCGGTCAATGGGGTGGTACGCTTCAACGGCAAGACCGGCGCATTTTTGGACCTGTTCTTGCGGAACCGGCGCAACCAGTTCTGGGTGCCGCACGGGCTGGCGTTCACGCCCAACGGAGACCTGGTGGCGGTGGGACAAGCCAGCAAGAGCGTACTGCGTTTAAGCCCGAAGGACGGCGGTGTTCTCCAGCGCCTGCCGGGGGACGGCCTGGACCAGCCGGCGTTTATGCTGCTCTCCCCGCATACGCCGCACGGCGCGGTGGCTGCCAACCAGCCCGCGCATTGACCCGCGCCCTCTGCAACAAGATGCCTCTGCAACTGTAAAGATGCGCGAGTGCGTGTGCACGAGGGACCGTATGGTGGCGCTGGCCGCCCGGATTCCGCCCTTCCTCTCCCGCTTTCCCTCTCCGTGTCTCCGTGGTGAAAAATGATGGGTGGCGGGGAGACCGCTGCGAGCCGTGCTGCAGCTTCAGTCCCGTGATCGTCAGCGCGTAGGCTTGGTCGCACGGCCTTTCCGCGGGCAGCTCCACGGTTAGCCCCTCCTGCCCTTGGGTCCACTTCAGCTTGCCCGGGTGCACGAGGAGCTGGGCCTCCCGCATCCCCCCTGCGCGCGGCTGGAGCCGGCGCCCAGCGCGTGGATCGTCACCCGCTCCCCCGGCCATGCCAGCGCCACGGCATACAGCGTGTCCCCGATCACGAGGGCCTTCGGTCTGTGCAGCGTGGGAAGGGCTGCGGTCACCGAGCTGAGCATGTCCGGCAGCAGTCTCCCGATGTACTGCTGCTCCGCCGGATTGGTCAGGCGCTTCGCCACGAAGCTGCTGCACGCGGTGGAGATCGTGTCCGGGATCTCGCACGGCCCCGGCTCGTCGAGTACTCCTGGGGCCGTGTCCGTGCCAACGCCAGGAGTAGATTCCACGCCGGCACCGTACAATCATGCTGCCCGGGCGAATTTTTCGACCCGATCCGGCGTCAGCCAGGTCCGTCGCCCGACCGCACTCCAATCGAGGTGGCGATCATGTCGAAGCCGAACGATGTGGTACCCTTCTGCGCGAATGTTCAGGCGCTGCTCCCGGAGCTGGAGAGCATCTACACCGACCTGCACGCGCATCCCGAGCTGTCCATGCAGGAGACGCGGACGGCCGGGATTGCGGCGGAGCGGCTGCGGGCCTGCGGCTTTCAGGTGACCACGGGTGTCGGCAAGACCGGGGTGGTCGGACTGCTGCACAACGGCGAAGGACCGGCGGTCATGCTTCGTGCGGACATGGACGCGCTGCCAATCCAGGAGGCTACCGGCCTCCCGTATGCCAGCCAGGTCACGGCCACGGACCGCGAGGGGAAGACCGTGCCCGTGATGCACGCTTGCGGCCATGACATGCACGTGACGTGGTTGATCGGCGTTGCCACGTTGTTCGCCCAGGACCGCGACCGGTGGAAGGGGACACTGATGGCGGTCTTCCAGCCGGCGGAGGAGACGGCGGAAGGCGCGCAGGCGATGATCGACGACGGCTTGTTCGAACGTTTCGCGAAACCGGAAGTCGTACTCGGGCAGCACGTGATGGTTGGGCCCGCCGGAACCGTGGCCGGCCGCACGGGGGTCATAACCTCCGCGTCGGACAGCCTGCAGATCCGTCTATTCGGGCGAGGCGCGCACGGCTCGATGCCGCAGTCCAGCATCGACCCGGTGGTCATGGCTGCGGCGACGGTGCTGCGGCTGCAGACCATTGTCTCCCGTGAGATCGCGCCTTCTGAGTCCGCGGTGGTCACTGTCGGTGCGCTGCAGGCCGGCACGAAGGAGAACGTGATCCCGGACGAAGCAATCATCAAGCTAAACGTGCGCACCTTCGATGAAGGCGTCCGCCAGCGCGTCCTCGCCGCTATCGAGCGGATCGTGCATGCCGAGGCCGCCGCTTCCGGGGCGCCCCGGCCGCCGGAGATCACCCCACTGGACCGCTACTCCCTGGTCACCAATGACCCGGGTGCGAGCCGTCGCGTGGTGGAAGCGTTCCGGAAACATTTCAGCGCCTCGCAGGTGCGGGAGACCGGGCCGGCTGCCGCCAGCGAGGACTTCGGGTCGTTCGGCGCCGAATGGCACGTCCCTTCGGTGTTCTGGTTCGTCGGCGGCACCGATCCGGAGTCCTACGCGACCACCGTGGCCTCGGGAAAGCTCAACGAGAT
>CAYQDT010000098.1:0-8678 GCA_964416225.1 uncultured bacterium | reverse complement strand
TTTTTGATGCGGGCGACAGCCGCGGAGCGTCCGCCGGCTCGACGGAACTCCGGGTGGGCCCGCGGGTGTATCCGGACGGTGGGCTGGTCGCTGCCCTCCGTCCGGCGCCGGATGACCGGCCCGGCGGCTCCCGGAATGGAGCTGCTTTCAACACCTTCGCCAGTTGAAGTCAGTTGAAGCGCTTGACGTAGCCCATCCCGTCCGGTTAAAGTTGGCCGTTCGGGCATGGGGTTCGCCCTCTTCGGAAACCGCCTCTAACCTCCCGTTAGCAGTGCTGATGACCCCTACAGGCTTCACGCCGTAGGGGGTTTCTGTGCCTGCTCTCTCCGGCGTGCTGCGCTGCCTCCACCACGCACGCTATGCCCATCCACCTCAACCGCCGCGAGCAGTTTGCGCTCGCCTGGTCGCTCGTCAAGTGGTCGATCCTCGGTGCCTGGGTCGGACTGTTGTCGGGCTGCGCCTCGGCCTTGTTTCTGACCGCTCTCTCCCGCGCCACCGCCTGCCGGGTCGGCCATCCCTGGCTCCTCTGGGGTCTGCCGGTGGCGGGGTTGATCATCGGGCTGGTCTACGAGCGGTACGGCAAGAGCGTGGCCGGCGGGAACAACCTCCTGCTGGAGCGGATTCACTCGCCGGATGAGGCGATCCCGTTCCGGATGGCGCCGCTCATCCTGGTCAGCACGGTGGTGACGCACCTCTTCGGCGGCTCGGCCGGACGGGAGGGCACGGCGGTGCAGATGGGCGGCAGCCTCGCCGGCCTGGCGGCGCTGCCACTCCGGCTCTCCCGGCAGGACCGCCGGATGCTGCTGATGAGCGGCATCAGCGGGGGCTTCGGCTCCGTCTTCGGCACGCCGCTGGCCGGGACCGTCTTCGGGATGGAGGTGCTCTCGGTCGGCCGCATCCGCTACGACGCGCTCATTCCCTGCTTCGTGGCGAGCTATGTGGGAGACGTGGTCTGCCGGGCGTGGGGCGTGCACCATTCGCTCTATCCGGCCGGAGCGCCGCCGCAGCTCCACCCGTGGCTCTGGGTCCTGATCCTGACGGCCGGGGCGCTGTTCGGCGGCGCCAGCTTGCTTTTCGCGGAGCTGGCCCACGCCATCCAGAAGCAGATGGCCGCTCGGATTCGCACGCCATGGCTCCGGCCGTTCTACGGCGGGATCGGCGTGGTGGCCCTCACCTACCTGGTCGGGAGCCGCGATTACCTCGGCCTGGGCCTCCCGCTGATCGAGCGCAGCTTCACGCCGGAGGGCGTCTTCCTCGGGGCCTTCGCGCTCAAGCTCCTCTTTACGGCGCTGACGCTCGGTTCCGGGTTCAAGGGCGGCGAAGTCACGCCGCTATTCTGCATCGGCGCCACCCTGGGATGTGCGTTCGCGACGGTGACGGGGCAGCCCACCGGCTTCTTCGCGGCCCTCGGTTTCGTAGCGGTCTTCGCCGGGGCCGCCAACACGCCCCTCGCCTGCATCTTGATGGGGGTGGAGCTGTTCGGGGCACCGCTGGCCGTGCCGCTCGCCGCGGCGTGTGTCGTCAGCTACGTCCTCTCCGGTCACCGCGGGATCTACCTTTCCCAGCAGGTCGGCACCCCCAAGTCGCCCTCCGTGATCGTCCCCGCCGGCACCCTGCTCCGGCAGGCCCGCGACGGGGCGCTGGAGATCGGCGTGTTTCGCATCGAATCGCTGCTCCTCCCCCGGCAGGGGCCGCGGCCCGGCACTCCCGGAGGAGGACCGGACGAAACGGAGGATCCAGTGCCGCCCGATCCTGTTCAGAGCTGAGCCCCGTTTGGGATGCGCCGGATCCTCGCCGGCGTCGGAGAGGATCCGAAAGCCTGGAACTCGCGGGAGCGCCTCTTCGGAACGCCAGTCGATCCGCAGATCTTCGAGGCCCGCCGCTGCGGCCTGCCGCACGGCTCGGTGAGGCGGTGTCTCCACGGCTTCCTGGACGAGGAGCAGATCCGCGGTCAGCATCCGGACTACGATAACGGGATGCTGCCGCTCGACGTGGAGCTACTGGGGACCCGCGAGGCGCTGGACGGATTCTGCCTCCACGCCCGCGAGCTGCTTGGAGGGCCGGGCCATGCGTTTCCAGGAGGTGGAGCGCTGGGGGCGGGGCGGAAACGCGGCCGGGATCAGCGTGGCTGAAGCGCTCGCCGAAGTGGCGGCTTAACGCATCCGAGTCATTCCCAGGGTGATAGTGGTCAGGTCGGGAGAACTCCAGGGGATTGAGGCGGTGTCCGAGCGCCGCCTAGGTATGCCGGTGCCGGTGGTGGATGTCGGGAAAGTGCGGATGGGTGTGGGTCAACGGCTCGTGCCGGTGGCGGTGAGTATGGGGCTCGCCGGCCGGCTCCGTGCCTTCGTGAGCGTGCTGATGGTGCAGGTCATGGACGTGGCGGTGGGTGTGCTCCAGCGCCTCGTGCGTGTGCCGGTGTTCGTGCGTTTCGGTGAGGTGCAGCCAGACCCCGGCACCCATAAGCGCCGCCGCGCCGAAGAAGAGCGCCCCGACAGGCTCCCGAAGTAACGCCAGCGCCACGGCCGCTCCGACAAACGGCGCCAGCGAGAAGTAAGCGCCGGTGCGGGAGGTGCCGATGTGTCGCAGGGCCAGCACGAACAGAGCCAGGCTGAGGCCATAGCCCAGGAACCCCACGACCAGCGCTCCGGCCAGCACGCCACCGCCCGGAAGATGCGCCCCCAGCAGCAAGGCGATGGCAAGGTTCACGGCGCCGGCAACGGCGCCTTTGATGGCGGCCACCTGGAACGGGTCACCCGCGGAAACCTTCTGGGTCAGGTTGTTGTCGATCCCCCAGCAGAGGCACGCTCCTGCCACCGCCAGCGAGCCCACCGGGAGCGCAAAACACCGCCACTCTGCCAGGAGAGCACCACGCCACCGGCGACGATCAGCACCATCCCGAGGGCGATGCGGCGGTCGAAGTTCTCCTTGAAGACAAACCAGGCCAGGAGCGCGGTGAAGACGCCTTCCAGGTTCAGCAGGAGTGCCGCGGTAGAAGCGGGGGTAGCGGCCAGGCCGAGCATCAGCAGCACGGGACCCAGCACTCCGCCGAACAGTACTGCGCCCGCCAACCACGGATAGCCGGCCCGCTCCAGCGGGGCCTCGCCGCCCTGCCGGCGGCGCACCAGGCGAAGGATGGACAACCCGACTCCGGAGCCGAGGTACAGCAGCCCGGCCAGCAGGACCGGTGCGGTCCGGCCCAGCAGGAGCTTCGCGAGGGGCGTGCTGGCGCCGAACAGCGCCGCGGCCAATAGCGCCGAACCGATGCCGGGCACCAACCGCTGCTCCCGTCCGCTCTCTGGTTCAGTCACCATCTCGTCTCCATCGAGCCCTACTGTCGGTTCAGCCCGTCATAGCGATCAGGATGTACCCCAAACTAGCGGTAACCAGCGACGGCTCCTGTCGCCACCGCCCACGGGCATGAGGAGGGCTCCGACCCTCGTGCTCGCGATGTTGGAAGAGTACAGGGAGAGTGCATTATACTATCCCCTAGTATATGATAGGCGAGGTAATCAGCAGCATGGCGCACACCGTTCGGGACAAACAGAAGCTCCTCAACCGTGTCCGGCGGATCCGCGGACAGATCGAGGGCGTGGAGCGAGCGCTGGACGAGGAGCAGGATTGCTACCGCGTGCTCCAATCGCTGGCGGCGTGCCGCGGCGCGATCAATGGGCTGATGGCCCAGCTGATCGAGGGGCACCTCCGGTTCCACGTGGTGAACCCGGACGTGGATCCCACCTCGAGCCAGTCGCAGGCCGCGCAGGAGCTGATCGACATCATCAAAGCCTACCTGAAGTAAGGCCCGGGAGCAGCGTTTCATGGGAGCCAGCAGTACCGACCGGCGGCCGCACGGCCACAGCCATACGCACGACCACGACCACGACCATGGCCATTCGCATGATCACGGCCATCCACACGACCACCACGCGCACGACCACCACGCGCACGACCACCACGCGCACGGCCACGGTCCCCATGATGGTGACCACGAGCATGACCCTGAGCATCCAATAGAAGCCACGGAGTTCGTCCGGATCGCACTGGTGGCAGTGGCGGTCGGAGTGAGCTGGGCCGGCCTCTGGCGCCTCTTCGCTCCGTGGGACGTCATCGCCCTGGTGGCGACGCTGGCGGGTGGCTATCCGATCTTCCGCGAGGCGTTCGAGGCGGTCCGCGAGCGCCGGATGACGATGGAGCTCTCGATGACCATCGCGCTCGGGGCGGCGCTGGCGGTCGGCGAGTTCTTCACCGCGCTGGTCATCGTGCTTTTCGTTCTGGTGGCCGAGGTCCTGGAAGGGCTGACCGTCAGCCGCGGGCGCCACGCCATCCAGCATCTGCTCGACCTGCTGCCCCATACAGCCACCGTGCGGAGGGACGGCGGGACAGAGGAGGTCGAGGCGGAGCTTCTGCGCGTCGGGGACGTGGTCGTGGTCCGGCCGGGCAGCCGGCTCCCCGTCGATGGCGTGGTAGTGGCCGGCCACTCCTTTGTGGACCAGGCGCCCATTACCGGCGAGTCGATGCCGGTGGAGAAAGGCGTGGGCGCCACCGTCTACGCCGGGACCATCAACCAGTCGGGCGCGATGGAGGTCCGGACGTCCGGCATCGGCCGGGACACGGCGTTCGGCCGGATCATCCAGGCGGTGGAGCAGGCCCGCCACGCCCGCGCTCCCATCCAGAAGACCGCAGACCGGCTGGCGGGGTACCTGGTCTACTTCGCGCTGGGGTGCGCCGCGCTGACGTATGCCCTCACGCGGGATGCCCGGGCGACGATCTCCGTGATCATCGTGGCCGGCGCCTGCGGAATCGCCGCCGGCACGCCGCTCGCCATTCTCGGCGCGATCGGCCGCTCTGCTCGTGCGGGTGCCATCGTGAAGGGCGGCATCCACCTGGAGATGCTGGGGAACGTGGATACCGTCGTGCTGGACAAGACCGGCACCCTCACCCTCGGACAGCCGCAGGTGGTCGAGTTGCAGCCATGTTCCGGCATATCCGCGGGGACGCTGCTCGCGGTGGCCGCCGGCGCGGAGCGTTCCTCCGAGCATCCCCTGGGCGCGGCCATCGTCCAGCGAGCCGCCGCGGAGGGGATCCACCTCGAGGAGGCGCAGGGCTTCCACTACACGCCCGGGCGCGGCATTGCGTGCGTACTGGCGGGCGCACCCGTGCTGGTCGGCAACCGCGCCCTCCTGGCGGAGCAGGGGCTGGACCTCTTCGCGGTGGCGGCTCCTCAGGCGGGCCTGACCGAGGTGCTCGTGGCGCGGGGTGGGGCCGTGCTGGGCAGCATCCAGATCGCGGATGTGGTGCGTGAAGGCTCCGCGGCGGCAATTCAGGCGCTGCACCGGCTGGGGATCCGCACGGTGCTGCTGACCGGTGATGCCGAGGTGGTGGCACAGACCGTCGGCCGGGAGCTGGGCGTGGATGAGATTGCCGCGGACCTCTTGCCTCACGAGAAGCAGGAGCGGGTGCGCTCTCTGGTGGCCGCGGGCAAGAAGGTGGCGATGGTCGGCGATGGAATCAACGACGCCCCCGCGCTGACGGCGGCCAACGTGGGGGTGGCGATGGGTTCCGGAACGGACGTCGCGCAGGAGAGCGCCGACGTGGTGCTGCTGGGCAACGACCTGCTGAAGTTCGTCGAGACCATCGAGATCGCCCGCCGGTGCCGGCGCATCATCATGCAAAACTTCGCCGGCACGCTGGTGGTGGACGGGCTGGGCGTGGCGCTGGCCGCATTCGGGCTGCTGAACCCGCTCTTCGCCGCGTTCATCCACGTCACCTCGGAGCTCGTCTTCATCCTGAACTCCACCCGGCTGCTGCCGCGCGGATCGTCCCCGGGTCGGCCATGACGCTCGGTGTCCGACTCAAACAATGCCGGCGAAACCTTATCAGGCTGTCGGCCGGCAGCCGGACGATGCGGAACTCCCGCATCCGAGGGAGCATACGGCGATCCGCTCGGCACGGTTCGTCAACCGCAGGCAGGTCAGCGGAGCTGCGAGCTTAAAAACCGAACCGCTCCGGCGCCTGTCGACAGGAGAGCGTCTACCGCGTCGGTGGGACTGGCGGCTCCCCGCACCGTTTCCAACTTCAGCGCCCGGTCGAGGCCCTGCTCCATAGCGAGAAGCACGCACAAGGTCTCGACCGGGCGCCCATGTCGGCCCGACCGTAAGTTCCGTTATCGATCGCTTTCCCGCCCGCGCCGCCCCGAGATCCGGTGCCCCATCGCCTGGTGAATGCCGATCGCTGAGCACCGCTCCCGGGCGGGCTCCCCGCTCCGGCGCGCTCATTCCGGCGCCGTCCGCCGTGGTTCATCCGACAGCGTGGCGCACGTCCCCGGCAGCATGCCGGCCGAGCGGCGCCACGGATGAGCTTCCTGAACACGCCCGACCAGAGCTGCAATCGCTCGCCGGATGCACGGAGTTCCGCCCCACTTTTAGAACGGCTGGGGCTCGCCCCAGAGGAGATGGTCGGGCGGGAACGGCTGCCGGGTGCTCTCGAAGCGACGCCATTTGGCGTGACCGTCCACATAGACCTTCTCCCTCGCGCCGCTGCGCCGCGAGGGAGAAGATCGCACCGCGGCTGAGCGGCTGATCCACCTCTCCCAGCCATGGGTGGTGGTGGACATCGCAGAACCCCTTGCTGCGCCCCGCGATGTAGATGGACTCGGCCGGCTCCTGGATCTGCGCCAGCCTCGCTCCGACGAGGTAGTAGGCGTTGATCACGTAGCTTACCAGCGGACCGGGCGAGCTCCCCACGCAGTTGGGAATGCTCGTGCCCGCAGGATCCGGATCGCTGGGACAGGTGTACAGCGTCTGCTTTCTGGCGTCCTTCCCGCCGACGTAGGGCAGGATCTCATCGAAGGGGGAGCCGTAGTCGATTTGCTCTAATTGCCCGGTATTGTCGTCGACGGCGGGGTTCCCGGTGCCGGGGTGCTCCTGGGGAAAGGTCTCCTCCCAGTCGGTGCAGTAGAGGGTCAGGGGCGTGCCGATGTGGCGGCAGTTCGAGAGGCCCGCAATCTGACGGGCTTTCTCGCACGCCTGGGCTAAGACGGGAAAGAGGATCGCGCCGAGGATGGCAGTGATCGCGATTACGACGAGGAGCTCGATCAGCGTAAACCCGCGGTGGCGGGCAGGGTGACGGTTGTTCACGAAGGTTCTCCGCAGAATAGCTGCTCCCGATGGCGTTCCCGGCCCGGTGTGATGACCGAGGCAGCGGAGCGCGCCCGTTCTGTGCGATCGGGTGAGGGAGCCGACTCAGGATCCAGGAACAGGCCGGCCGTCAGGCCCGTGTGGGAGCTGATACGGCCGGTCAGACAGCGCTATGCCTGGTCGTGAGCTTGCGGAGGCGGGGTCGGGATATTCGACGCCAGCCGTCCCGGAACCCGGGTGAGCGAGCCGCGCGGCTGCACGCTCGCGCGGGGAGGAGCGACGGACGCTCTGCCCGGGAAGACTGCGAGCGGGTTTCCGGAGGTCCAGAGGCCTCTACTCGCACCCGCGCTGCGGTGACAGCCGCACCGCCCCATGCTGCAGGTGCTCCGCGGGGTAACGGGGTCACAGCAGCAGCTTCCGGGAGCATGCGGGCACGTCAGGCAGGCACAGGTAGGGGCGCCGCCGCGGGAGGACCGCGGGGCCATCCCGCGCCCCGGCATGAACGACGCGCAGGTGGGGGAGACGGTGTAAAAGAGCACCGCGAGCAGCGTCATCCAGACTATGAGCCGCCTCGGGAAGCGCATGGAAAAAGGATATTGTGCCGCCGGAGCACCGCCCACGCCGTGACGAAACCAGCGCGGAAAAACCGGCCCCGGCCGCCGGGGCCGCTGCCGTGGATTACCGGATCGGGGCCTGCGGCCAACCCGATCTTGGAGCGAAATTACAATTTGCGGCGTGGGTCGCGGGCGGGCCGTCTGCCGGGAGGCGAGAGCCGGCCGCACTACAGCGGAGCGGGAGCCATGGTTAGTAGCCGCTCCGGCGGCAGGAAGAGCTCGATAGACCTCCCGGAGCACGATCTGCCTACCGCAGCTTACGCTGCCGTTTCCGATTCGCAATGGATAGACTCGAGCATTATAGCCCAAAGGTAGATATCTGAATTCCGTCTAACAGGGAAATAGGTAACGCACGTTGTATGAACAATTCAAAGTGCGTGCGTTGACTACCGGAGGAAGTATGCACCCGATGAGAACCAGGCGGAGCTCCCGCCGCGCCTGCCTGCGGGCCGGGCTGCTCCTGGCCGCCGCGGCGACTCTGTTGACCTGCGGAGCGGTGGCCGCCCGCGCCCAGGCCCAGCCCGCGAGCAATGCCTATGCCTGGGGCTATAACGGTTACGGCGAGCTCGGGAACGGCACCGCCGTCAACCGGAGCACCGCCGGGGCCGCCGCCGCACCGGCGGATGCGGCAGCAGTGGCCGCCGGTGCCGGTCATAGCCTGGCGCTGAAGGCGGACGGCACGGTGGTGGCCTGGGGTTGGAACTATTATGGCCAACTCGGGGACGGGACCACCACCAACCGCCTCACGCCGGTCCCAGTGCGGGATCCCGCCGATCCCTCCGGCTTCCTCACCAATGTGACCGCCGTCGCTGTGGCCTGGGCTCACAACCTGGCGCTGAAGGCGGATGGTACGGTGGTGGCCTGGGGCTGGAACAGCCAGGGCCAACTCGGCGACGGTACCACTACCAGGCGCCTCACCCCGGTGCCGGTG
>CAYQDT010000097.1:0-8697 GCA_964416225.1 uncultured bacterium | reverse complement strand
GGCGGTGACGTGGCCCTCGAGCACCGATACCACTACTGCCTGCCCGACTGGCTGGAACATCCCTGGCCGGCGCGAGACGTGACCGAGCAGGTGGGCGGCGCCCACCTTCGACGGACCACACGCACCATCGACCGCGCGGCCTTGCTCCACGCCCGCGGCGTCACGAGCGCCGCCGCGAACATGCCGGTAGAGACCGTCCGGACCGGGTTTATTCCGCGGGAGGAGATTCCCGCCGTCCTCTCCCGGATCCCGGACGGCAGCATCATCATGTTCGTGCTCGGCCGGCCGGACATTGTCTGTGGTCACCTGGGCTTCGTTTTCCTCCGCCACGGTGAGCCGGTGCTCCGGGACGCCAGCCAGACGCGCCACCGCGTCATCGATGAGCCGCTCACCGCCTACCTCGCGCGGGCGCCCAGGCGTTTCATCGGGATCAAGCTGCTTCAGCCGGACGTTGCCGGGCTCTCCCGCCGCTAGCGCTCCGGCGCGGACCGCCCGATGCCGCCCGTACCGCTCCCTGCCGGCCCGCGCTCAGAGCTCGATCTCCAGGCAGCGGCGGCTCCGCTCATCGAGCTGCTCGATCGGCGGGATCTCATACTTCGCTTCGTGGATGTCGGTGAGGATGGTACCGCCTCCGCGAAGCGGGCGGATATGCTGCCGATCCCGGACGTGCACCGTCTTCGGACCGAGATCCGTCACCAGGTCCCAGGTGATGAGCCCGTTCCGGGTCTCGACCCGCGCGATGCTGAGAACCTGTGCCTTGAGATAGTATCGCTGCAGCTCCGCCTCCAGCGCCGTCCGGCTCTCCGCGTCCAGCCGGGTGCTGTCCGGGACGATCCCGATCTCGTTCCCTTCTTCATCCTGCAGCGAGATGAACTGGTCCGGCTGGGTCAGCGGCAGGCAGCGGACGGCCCGGACGGGACCATACCGCTCCTCGATGCCGATCTCCAGCTGCAGCCGCGCGTGCTCGTCGCTCTGCAGCCGAACCCGCTTCGGGTCCAGCAGCCGGAGATCCGTCTTGGAGGTGGGTGGAACGGGCATACAGGTGCATCTCCCGGCGCCGGCTGGGCCGGCGCTTCGCCAGGCGGTTATCCCCCAAGCTCCACCATCGCCGCGAGCTGCTGGTGAACGTCCACCAGCCGCCGGTAGGTGCCGTTCCGGTTCGCGAGCAGCTCCTGGTGGGTGCCATACTCCACCAGCTTCCCCTTCTCCAGAACGAGAAGCCGGTCCGCATGCTGCAGCGTGCTCAGGCGGTGCGCGATGGCGAAGGTTGTCCGCCCGTGCACCAGGCGGTCGATCGCTTCCTGAATGAGGGCTTCCGTCTCCGTGTCGACGCTGGAGGTCGCCTCGTCTAGGATCAGGATGCGGGGGTTCTTGAGGATGGCGCGCGCGATGGAAATGCGCTGGCGCTCGCCCCCGGAGAGGCGGGTGCCGCGCTCGCCGACCATCGTGTCATAGCCGTCCGGAAAGCGAAGGATGAAGTCATGCGCGTTGGCGGCCTTGGCGGCCCGGATGATGGCCTCCATCCCCGCCTCCGGATTGCCGTAAGCGATGTTCTCGCCGATGGTGCCGTGGAAGAGAAACGGCTCCTGGAGGACGATCCCGATCTGGTTCCGGAGGCTGTGCAGCTTCACGTCCCGCACGTCATGTCCGTCCACCAGCACGCGTCCGCCGGTGGCGTCATAGAAGCGGCAGATCAGGTTGACCGTGGTGCTCTTGCCCGCCCCGGAGGGACCGACGAGGCCGATCATCTCCCCCGCCGCCACCTTGAATGAAACGTCCCGAAGAACGGGCCGGCGCTCATCGTAGCCGAAGCTGACATGGTCGAACTCGATCGAGCCGGCGATCTGGTCCAGTTCGACGGCGTCCGGACGGTCTTCCATGTCGGGAGCCGTGTCCAGGACCTCGAAGACCCGCTGCCCGGACGTGGCCGCCTGCTGAAGCTGCTGGGTAATGTTCGTGAGCTCCTGGAGCGGCGCGTAAAACTGCCCCACCAGCGTCATGAACATCACCAGCATTCCGATCGTCACGCCGTCCTTCTCCATCCCCGTGGGATTCTTCAGCACCAGGTAGCCGCCGTACCCCCAGATGATGAGGGTGGAGAGAGACATGATGAAGTTCGTGGAGCGGCTGAACGCGGCAAAGGTCCGAGCCGCGTCGACGCGCGCGTTCATGTAGTCCCCGCTCTGATGCTGGAACCGGTCCCATTCGCGGCCCTCCTGCACGAACGCCTTCACCACCCGGACTCCGGGGAGGACGTTGGAGAGGAGCGCGAACATCCGCGAGCGACGGCGCCAGGCCCAGTGCCATA
Organism: uncultured bacterium; assembly: GCA_964416225.1. Lineage (GTDB taxonomy): Bacteria > Armatimonadota > SYMT01 > SYMT01 > SYMT01 > CAYQDT01. The sequence goes on along the minus strand of CAYQDT010000097.1, from coordinate 6,389 downwards.
CCTGCTGCGTCCGTCGCATAAAGCGGGAGCTCATGAAGCAGACGACCGGCGCCGGGAACAGCGCCAGGACCGCCAGGTACGCGTTGTTCCGCAGCATGAGCGCCGCAATCACGATAAGGGTCATCGTGTTCAGGACGGTCCGCTGCAGCGTGTCCGTCATGAAGCTCTGAAGGGTGGAGGTGTCCCCGGTGACCCGGTCCATGATCCACCCGGTCTCCTTCTGGTCGTAATAGCTCACGCCCAGCTTCTGAAGGTGGGTGTAGATATCCACGCGCAGGTCATTGGTGACCCGCTCGCCGAGCTCCGTCATCCGGAACTGCTGCACGGCCCCCACGATGGAGCCGGTCACGCGGATCACCGCGAGCCAGAAGATGATCCAGCCCAGCATGGTGAAATGCTGGTGCAGGACCCACGCCGGACCGTGCGGAGCAACCTTCAGCGCGTTATCCACCAGGTCACGCTGGAGTTCCGCCGGATAGATGTTGCAGAACCGGATCACGACGGTGAGCAGGAACACCCGCGTGATCGGCTTCCAGTAGGTCCGGGCCCGCTGCAGCAGGCGTGAGAGGAGCGCGCGTTTATCCATTCAGTCCGGTCAGACGGACATCCATCGCGGCATCGGTGTACCGCATTTCGGGCACTGAGCGGCACGGCGCCGGTGCTCGCGCTCCGCGGCCTCGCCGCCGCTCTCGTCGGCGGGGTCCTCCCGGCCGTCCGGGAGGAGAGCATTCAATTCTTCGCCCGCGGCCTCGATCGCATCCGCGCAGGCATCCGTGAACCGGACCAGCGGGATGCTCCCCTCGGGCGTCCGCGCCTCCAGGACGCTGCTGCCCAGCCCCTCCCGGCACCGCACCGCCCGTACGTTCCGCAGCGGCAGGTCCACCAACGCCGCGTGCTCAACCCCGGCCGGCCCGACCACACAAATGCGGGAGCCGGTAACCAGGAGCCAGGACTTGCCAAAGGCGCTCGGAAGGACCATATCGGCCTCGACCCCGATGCGCAGCTCCTCGCCCGGTTCCAGAAACGGGCGGACCGCCGCCCGTGCTTCCTCGCTCAACCGCACGGATGGGCTGGAGAGCGGTCCCGTCTCCCCCGCGCCCCGCGGGGGGCGGTTCGCCTCAACGGACATGCCTGCCGTACCTCACCGCGACACCGCGTCCTCGCTCCGCACCCCAGTGTGCGTCCGAACGCCCCGGCGGTCGCCCGCGCCGGTATTCCGGATCCACCCGGCGAAGACGGCCCGCGGCCGGTGGCGCCGTAGCGGAGCTCGAAACGCGTGAGCCGCCGCGCATCACCCCGTGACGCGCCGGCGGCTGCCGATCTGTCCACCCCGGTTGGCGGGGCCGTGTTCCGCCGGCAATTCGCCGGACGTCTCATTCCGGGAGGTTGTATCGCGCGTCCAATCTGCATGCCAACCGGACTTGTGCTGTTGGACGCGGAGATCAAGAGCCGCCAGACGGTCGAGCCGCGCTCGCCGCATGCGGGTACCGTGATTTTCGGCAGCTACCGGGGTGACCGGAAGGATGGTTCGTACGCGCCAACGAATCCGAAGCCCTCTCGCCCGGGGCAAAAGGCATCCCGGACAAAAGTCATTCGAATGATGCATGCGGGGCTGGCCGTCGGAGGGAACGGGGGTGCGGATTGGGCCCCGCGCGGCCGATAACTGGATGTCGAACCCGCCCGACCACCACGCACCCATGCCGTCCAAACACCGTCCCCTCTGGCTCGCCGGCCTCCTCCTGCTGCTGACCGCGCTGGTGTTCAGCGACCTTCCGTCGCAGCGCTTCCTCTCGTGGGATGACGGCGGGACCATTGCCGAGAACCCCTACCTCAACCCGCCGAGCGTGGGTCACGCGCTCTACTTCTGGAGCCACCCCCACATGGACCTGTATATCCCGGTCACGTACACCGTCTGGTCCGTCGTGGCGGCCGTGGCGCGGCTCCCCCACCCCCAGGCCGGCGCGCCCGCACTGGCGCCCGGGGCTTTCAAAGCGGCGAACGTCCTGCTCCACCTGCTCTCGGTGCTGGTGCTGTTCGCGCTGCTGCGGCGTCTCGTTCGGAGCGACTGGGGAGCGTTCGCCGGCGCGCTGATCTTCGCCATTCATCCCGTGCAGGTGGAACCGGTCGCCTGGATCTCGGGCCTCAAAGACGTTCTCTGCGGCCTGCTCTCCCTCGTGGCGCTCTGGCAGTACACGGCGTTTGCGGAGCGGGCGCGGGAGGGCGATTCGGATGGGCGCCGCTGGATCCACTATGGCGCCGCCGCGGCAGCCTTCGCCCTGGCGCTCATGTCCAAGCCGGTGGCCATGGCCGTTCCCGCCGCCGCCGGCGCGCTGGATCTCTGGGCCGTGCGACGGCCACTGCGCGAGGTGGCTCGCTCCCTCGCCCCCTGGCTCGCGCTCGCCCTGCCCTGGATGGCCGTTACGCGCCACTTCCAGCCGGCGCCCGGCGTGGGTGACCAGCACCCGCTCTGGACCCGACCGCTGATTGCCGGAGACGCGCTGTCCTTCTACCTGTGGCACACGCTGCTGCCGCTGCGGCTTGGGCCGGACTACGGCCGGAACCCCGAGTGGGTGCTTCGGCACGCGTGGGGCTACTGGAGCTGGCTTCTCCCCGCGGCGGTGGGCGCGCTGCTCTGGTGGGGACGGAAACGGCGCCCGGTGCTCGTCGCGGCGGCGGGGCTCGCCGTGTGCCCGGTGCTGCCGGTCCTCGGTCTCGTCCCGTTTGACTTCCAGCACTTCTCCACGGTGTCGGATCACTATCTCTATGTGGCGATGGCGGGTCCGGCGCTGGCGCTGGCCTGGTTCTTCAGCACCCCACGTCCGCGCGCCGCGGTTTTCGCGTTCTCGGCGGCCGCCGCGGCGCTCGCGGGGATCAGCATCCTGCAGACCTACCACTGGGCGAATAACCGCGCCCTCTTCGCCCACACCGTGGCGGTCAACCCGCGGAGTTGGATGGGCTACTGCAGCCTTGGGATGGCGCTGGACGGCGAAGGGGACCGGGCTGGCGCGCTGCGGGCGCTCCGAAACGCGGTGCGCTGCAACCCGGATGACCTGAAGTCCCATCGCGCCCTCGCGGACGTGCTGGACACCACGGGACAGCCGTGGGCGGCGGTGGCCCAGTACCGCGAGGCCCTCCGCTGCGAACCGGGCAACGCCAAGGTCCATGTCAACCTGGGAGTGGTTCTCGACCGGCTGGGACGGGCCGCCGCTGCGGAGCGGGAGTTCGCCGAGGCCGCGCGCCTCCGGCCGGAGCTCTGGGAAGCCCACTTCAACCTCGGCAACATGCGTGCCCGGCGCGGAGACCTGCCGGGCGCCGCCGCCGCATACCGGGAGGCCGCGCGGCGCAATCCGGAGGCGCGGGAGCCGCGCCTCAAGCTGGCGCAGCTCACCCGGAATCCGGAGTGATCCGCCGGGGAGACGGGGGCACTGACGCCGCGGAGCCGCTGCAAGCACCGTACGTCACGGCCTGTGTCCCGCGGCCGGTGGCGGTCCGCTCCCTCCGTCCGGTGGAAGCATGCACGGGTCGCTCCCGTGTCCTCCGCCTCTCTCCCGCGCGGCGAAAGCCTCCCGTATCTCGCCACGCGGCGATGTGGTATTCTTGCTCCAATGAAGAGTCTACGCGAGCAGATTGAAGAGGGAGTCAGCCGGGGCCTCCACGTTCTCCTCGGGCCGGAAGCAGCGGGCCTGGACCCACTGGTGCGGCCCACGCAGGACGCGAAGTTCGGAGACTTCCAGTCGAACGTGGCCCTCGGCCTCGCCAAGCGGCTGGGCGAAAAGCCGCGCGATACGGCCGAGCGCCTGGTCGGAGCGCTGGAGCTTGGCGAGATCTGCGAGCCGCCGGAGATCGCCGGGCCCGGCTTTATCAACTTCCGGATCCGGACGGACTACCTGGCGCGCGCGCTCGAGAGCATCCAGGACGATCCGCGCCTTGGCATCGCCGCGGCGGCCGAGCCGAAGCGGGTGCTCGTCGACTTCTCCAGTCCGAACCTGGCGAAGGAGATGCACATCGGGCACCTCCGGACGACGGTGATCGGGGACACCCTCTCCCGCCTCTTCGAGTTCCTGGGCCATGACGTGCTGCGGCTCAACCACGTGGGCGACTGGGGCACCCAGTTCGGAATGCTGCTCCAGTTCGTCCGGGAGGAGCAGCCGGAGGTCCTCGAGCACCCCGAGCGGTTCCACGTGGACGACCTCGAGCAGTTTTACATCGCGGCGAAGACGCGGTTCGACGCGGATCCGCACTTTGCGGACGCGGCGCGGCGCGCGGTGGTGGACCTGCAGGCGGGCGATCCGGTCGCGCGGAAGCTGTGGGGCGCCTTTTGCGCGGAATCCCTCCGGCACGCCCACGCGCTGTACCGCCGCCTCGATGTGCGCCTTGTGGACCGGGGCGAAAGCTACTATAACGACCTTCTGCCCCGCGTCGTGCGTGAGCTCCGGGAGACCGGGCTGGCAGGGGAAGACCGGGGCGCGACGGTGGTGTTCCTCGAGGGATATACGAACCGCGAGGGCGAGCCGCTCCCGCTGATCATCCAGAAGCGGGATGAGGGCTACCTCTACGCCACCACCGACCTTGCCGCCATCCAGCAGCGGGTGAGCGTGGAGCGTGCGGATCGGATCATTTACGTCACCGACGTTCGCCAGGGTCAGCATTTCGAAATGGTCTTCGCCGTGGCGCGTCAGGCGGGCTGGGTTCCCGAAGACGTCCGCCTGGAGCACGTCGGCTACGGGATGATCCTGGACAAGAACAGTGGAAAGGTGTTCAAGACCCGCGAGGGCAACACCGTGAAGCTGCGGGATGTGCTGGACGAGGCGGAGGTCCGCGCGCTTCAGGCAATCAGCGAGGACGAGCGCCGCGCGGAGCTCTCCGAGGAGCTGCGGCGGGAGATTGCGCGGGTGGTGGGAATCGGGGCGGTCAAGTACGCCGACCTGAGCCACAACCCCTCGAGCGACTACAAGTTCGACTGGGAGCAGATGCTCGCTCTGGAGGGGAACACGGCTCCCTACCTGCTCTACGCCTACGTCCGCACCCGCGGGATCGCGCGGAAGGCCGGCCTCTCGTTCGAGGAGCTGCCGCGGGACGCAAAGCTGATCCTGGATCATCCCAGCGAGGTCGCGCTCGCCAAGCAGCTCCTGCAGGTCGGCGCCACCGTCCGCCACGTCTCCGAAACGCTGGAGCCGCACCACCTTACGGACTACCTGTACAACCTGAGCCGGGCGTTCAGCACCTTCTTCGATCGCGAGCGCGGCGTCCGCGTGGTGGACGCGGAGCCGTTGGAAGTCCGGCAGAGCCGGCTCCGCCTCTGCGACCTCACCGCCCGGACGCTGCGGCTGGGGTTGAGCCTGCTCGGCATCCAGGTGCTCGAGCAGATGTAGCCGCCGGGAGGGACCGTCCATGCGGGAAGAGCTGGAACGCCTCGCTGCCGCGCTGTACCGCCCGGAACCGGGCGGGCCCGCCGGCGGAGACCCGCTCGACGTCTCGGATCTCCTCGCGCAGACGTGGGTTGTGCTGCCCGCCGGCGGCTTCGGCTTCCGCATGCGAGGCGTGTCCGAAGACGCGGGCGCCGTCACGCAGAAGTCCCTCCTCCCCCTGCCGAACGGCGAGACCCTGATCAGCCGCGTCGTCCGGCAGTATGCGGAAGCCGGCTTCCGCCGCTTCGTGGCGCTGGTCAATCACGCGGGGAGCGCGGTGGAGGCCTACCTGGATGGCGGGCGCGCCTGGGACGTCGAGGTCCGGACCAGCCATGATCCGGAGGCCACGGGCAGCGGACGCACCGGCGCCCTGCTCCACGCCCTGTCGACAGGGGTTCTGCCGGCGGAGAGCCCGCTGATCGTGCACAACGCGGACTGCCAGGTGTATGGCTATCGCGGCTCCTTCCCCATCGACCTGCTGCGCGCCCATAGCCGCGCCGCTCTCGGGGCGGAGACCGCGGCCACCCTGGCGGCAGTGGAAGGGAGCCCCTACCCCTACTCCGGGATGAGCATCCGGTCCGGGAGGGTTACCGACGTCGAGATGTATCCCTTCATCCCGGTCCCAACGCATACGGGCATCACCTTCCTCGCCCCGGCCGCCCTCCAGACCATCCAGGAGAATGCGGCGACGAGCAGGAAGAACTTCGAGTCCGATCTCTTCCCCCGCTGGGCCGCTGAAGGAAAGCTTGCCGCGATGGTGATCAGTCACCGACACTGGACTGCGGTGGATGACCGGAAGAGCTACCGCCAGTTCTGCCAGGCGATTGAGGAGGGCGGGTAACAGCCGGCGCGGTCGAGTATTCGGCGAGGAAGCGGTCCGGACCTCCGGAACCCGCCCCCCGCGGACGGGGAGCGCCGGCGCCGATCGTTACCCCACCTGGCACAACGAGCGGCGGGATGCATCCCGCCGCGGCGTCGCTC
>CAYQDT010000096.1:0-8708 GCA_964416225.1 uncultured bacterium | reverse complement strand
GGGACATTGGTAACGCTGGCCATCGTGTCTCTCCGTAGCGAGAAGGGCATCCGAGGGCATCGCAATGTCCCAATGCGGACGGCGAGATGGAGAGGACCGGGTATGTGGAGCTGGCCTTCACCCCCGGCAATAAAGGACTCGCGCTTCCAGCCAGGGCGGAGAGAACCCGGTTCTCGAACCGGTACATCGTACCCGGAAACGTTCGTCGGCGCACATATCGTGCCGCCGCCATCCGGGCTTCCCGCCTGCCGTACCCGCGAGCCGTTGCCGACGGCGTAGCTCCCGGGCACCTGTCCAATCATGGACAACCAAGCCGCAGGAACCGTCAGGAACCCCTGTTTCCGGATCGGCGGCACGCGGTACCTTGTGGGTGCCGCCGCCCAGACCGCATCACGAATCCTAGCACCCCGTCCGCCTCGCAGGCGCCTCCCGGCATGGTAGAGCCCGGGTGCCGGGCTCGGATGCCGGGAGCTTCAGGCGACTGGAGAACAAACGCATGCCCGCGCGGCCGGCGGCACCGTTCGCGGAAACCAGTCGCGGGCCCGCCATCCGCTGGGAGAACGATGATGGAACCGCTGTATCGTGTCGGACAGCAGGTACTTGTGAATATCGGCGGCTGTCTTGAAAACCGGACTCCGGGCGTCGTGACGTCCGTCAAGACACGGCCCGAACTGGTCACCTATGAGGTGCGTTTTTCGGAATTCGCGGGCGACCACCGCATCGCCAGCTTTTACATGGCCGAGGATCTCACACCGCTGGACGCCCGGTGACAAGCGGTCGCGCACCCTCCTTTCCGCGCATAATCCGGTGGGTTTCCGCCGAACAGACCGCAGAGTTGAGAGGGACAATGAGTATCGAGGGGCGCGCGATCAGCCGTGAGGCTTACCGGGCCGCAGGCCACGCGGCGGCGGCTCACGCGATGGGAGTGGACTATCCCAACGTATCGCTCCAGCCGGGAAACGACCTGGTCCTCGCTTTGCCGCTGCCGCGAGAGGACGCCTCCGGGACGGCTGAAAATGGTGATCACCGGGCAAAGGCGGAGCGAGAGATCATCGTCTGTCTCGCCGGCATGGCCGCAGAGCGCCGCTTCGAAGGAGACTCCATCAACTGGGCTCGGGTGGAAAACGAGCTCCTGCAGGCCGGGCTGGTAGACGTGGTGCTGGGAGTCCCGCCGCCGGCCGCGAATGAACGAATCGCCATTGCCTGGCGCAAGGTGGTGAGCGCTTATCTCGCCTATTTACGCCTGCGGGCGGACGAGCTCATTGAGCAGGAGCAAGCGGCCGTCGCAGCGATCGCCGAGCGGCTAGAAGAGCGCGGGACCCTCTCCGCCGAAGAGATCGCTCGGATGGCCGAACGCTAATCTGCCTGCGCTGGTCCGGGCGGAAGCGGGCCGCGTCCCTGATGGGACTCTCACGGCAAGCACGATCCGGGACGATCAACGGGCCTGCCCCGGACTCGTGGCTGCTGCAGCAGCCAACGGCACCCCTCGCGGAGTGCCCTTAATACGCGAAGTCAACAGAAACCGGGGCGAGCCGGGCAGGTGTTCGTCGGGGGCGCTAGCGCACCGCCCGCTTTTTCCACGCGCTGCGCTGCATTGCGCGAGCGCGCCCGCGAAGCTGCTCCAGCCGCTTGCGCTCGGCGGGCGTGCCGTGCTCCTGGACCACGGCGCCTGCCTCCAGGTGGTTGAGATTTAGCCCGAGCAGTCCCCAGGCACTCGCCATGAAGACGGCACGATCCGGGGAGCTCAGGTGTTCGGCCCAGAATGCCCGGCAGAGGTCCTTGTAGAGGGCTTCGGCTGCCGCGAAGTCGCCGCTCTCGAGGAGGACTTCTTCGCTGCGGAGCACGTAGAACTGTCCCGGTATGGGAGCCGCTTCCGTATTGGCTTGCAGCGAAAAGTCCGCGCCCGAGAGATGGCGGAGGTAACGCCCGAAGGGCGGGATGGGAGCAAGAACGTCCAATCAGGTCTCCGTAGGGGCTGACCGTTGCGCCGTCGGCGGGAGCACGGCGGTCGATCAACTAGGATGAGAACCGGCCACTTGCCCCGCGCCACCGCGCGAGAACCCCGGCGGAGGTCTTGGTGACCACACCTTATTCTATCCGACAACGGTCTGTGTGAAACCCCGGCCGCCTTCGATGCGGCCCGGGCCCGTTCGCGGCCCGCAACGAAGGTGGCTCCGTGCCCTATCATCGCGAGCGGTGATCGCCGCTCGCCCGCCCAGCCGGCTGCTCCGTTTTCAACCCAGGGTGGGCTCTCACACCCGGCGAGGCGCAGCGGGCCCCTAGCCAACTACTCCGATCGGCGGCCGCTGACCAGCGCCCGCGCGATCTCCGCGACGTGGCGGCCCTGATAGCTGGCGATCGCCAGCTCGATCTCGCTCGGCATCCGGGCGCCGGTCGGACCGGTGATGGTGGTTGCTCCGTACGGAGTCCCGCCGGAGATCTCTTCCATCTGCACCAGGCGCGGCTCCGCATACGGCACTCCGACAATCACCATTCCGTGATGCAGCAGGGTGGTGTGGAAGCTCGTGATGGTGGTTTCCTGGCCGCCGTGCTGCGAGGCGGTGGAACTGAAGACGCTTCCCACCTTGCCGACCAGGGCGCCCTGCGCCCAGAGCTGCCCCGTCTGGTCCAGGAAGTTGCGCATCTGCGCGGCCATGTTGCCGAAGCGGGTGGGGGTCCCGAAGATGATGGCATCCGCCTCGGCGAGCTGCTGCGGCTGCGCGTACGGGACGTCCGCAAAGCCGGCCCGGGCCTTTGCCGCGCCGGTGCGCTCCAGCGCGTCCGGCGGTACCAGCTCCGGCACCTGGTACAGGGACACTTCCGCGCCCGCAACCTCGCGAGCGCCGGCGGCCACCGCCTCCGCCATCCGGTGCAGATGACCGTACATGCTGTAGAAGATGACCTGAATCCGGACTGCCATGTCTGTTCTCCTGCTGAAAGGAACGCTGTTGGACGGAACGCTCCGCGCGCTACTCGCTCCCGGAGCCATTGCGACCGGTCACGCGATCACTCCGGCACCGCCATCCGTCGGGCGAAAGTAGGTGAGCCAGGGGACCGGTCCGGTGACCGCGGCTCCTCACCGAATAATATACCAAAGAATAATTCGATTTTGAACATCGTCGCCCGTGTATTTTTAAGTCCGGGACTGGGGGTGGGCCGGAGGGCCCCGGGTCGTCGATCCGGGCGCGTCTGGCGCTGCGCCTCAGCAGCCGTGTTTGGGAGCAACAGCGGGCGCGTCAAAACGGCATTGGCCGGCCTAAGATGGACGGAACTTCCCGTTCCAAGCGGGGGAGGCGTGCGTCAACCCGTGCCGCCGCGCCGGGTCCCGGCCACCTCTCACAGCGGGCGCTGGAACACGGCAGCGGGAAGCCGGGTTCCGTCCACTTGATTCTCCGCGGGCGGCGTGGGCGTGAACGGGCCGGATCCGGGTGAGACGGGCAGCAGGGAGAGGCGATGGCACAGGCAGCGCGAGCCGCTCAGACGGCTCGACGATCCGGGAGCGCGGCGTATCAGGACGATGTAAGCCAGTACCGCTGGCTCATCCTACTTGGCCTGATCACGGCCGCGATCATGGAGGTGCTGGACACCACTATTGTCAACGTGGCGCTCCCGCAGATGGCGGGAAATCTCGGCGCCACGTTTCAGGAGGTTGCCTGGGTCTCGACGGGATACATCCTGTCCAACGTGGTGGTTCTGCCGATCACTGCGTTTCTCACGGCAACCTTCGGCCGCCGAACCTATCTCACAGCCTCCATCATCATCTTCATCATCGCCTCCTTCCTCTGCGGGACATCGCACAGCCTGTTCGAGCTGGTTGCCTGGCGCGTGCTGCAGGGGGCCGGGGGCGCGGCGCTGCTGTCCACGGCACAGGCCACAATCCGGCAGATCTTCCCCCGCGAGCAGCAGGGCCTCGTCCAGGCGATCTTCCTCCTTGGGATTATCGTCGCGCCGACGCTGGGGCCTACGCTCGGCGGCTGGATCACGGACAACTACACCTGGAACTGGTGCTTCTTCATCAACGTGCCGATCGGCATCGTCTCCGCATTTCTGGTCGCCACGTTCCTGCAGGACCCGCCCGATGCGCAGCGGCGGACGGGGCCCGTTGATTTCCTCGGGATCGGGCTGCTTGCGGTGGGGCTCTCCTGCCTGCAGTACGTCCTGGAAGAGGGCCAGCAGAATGACTGGTTCAACGACGCGTGGATTGTACGCGCCGCGACGGTTTCCGCCGTCTCCCTCGCTCTGATGCTCTGGTGGGAGCTCTCCCCGAAGAACCCGGCGCCCGTGATCGACCTCCGGGTGCTGAAGAACCGGGAGCTGGCTTCCGGGCTCTTTTTGTTCGTTTCCCTCGGGTTCGGGCTGTACGGCGGGGTGTACCTGTTTCCGCTCTTCGCGCAGCAGTTGCTCGGGTTCACCCCGACCGAGACCGGTCTGGCCCTTCTTCCCGGAGGTATCGGAACGGCCGTGAGCGCCCTGATCTGCGGACGGCTCCTGAACGGGCCGCGCCCGCTGGTCGACCCCCGCATCCTCATCTTCATCGGCGTGGCAATCTTCTGCGGGTCGATGTGGCACCTCGGCCACCTCACCACGGCTGCCGGAGAGGGGGATGTCCGCGCCGACCTGCTGCTCCGCGGCTTCGGGCTGGGTTTCCTGTTTACCCCCATCAATAACGCCGTTTATGGGAACATCGATCCGCGCATCGCGCAGCAGGCCGCCGGGTTGATCAACCTTGCCCGGCAGCTTGGCGGCTCATTCGGCATTGCCGTGCTCGGCACGTACCTCTCAAACCATATCCAGTTCCACCGGGTGGACCTGCTGCAGCACGTCTATCGCGGCAATCCGCTGCTCGAACCCCGCCTCCAGGGGATGGCCGCCAACCTCATGGCGCACGGAATGTCCGTGCAATCGGCGCAGCAGGCCGCGCTGCGGCAGATCGACGGGCTGCTCATGCGCCAGGCGAGCATGCTGGCGTACAACGACGCCTGGATGCTGATCCTGATTGTCTTCACCTGCACCGCACCCGCGATTTTGCTCCTCCGGAAGCCGCAGGGGCGGCCGGGCACGGCGGTCGACGCGCATTAGCTGCGCGGAGAGCATTCAGTTCAGGGGTCAGGAGCGGGCGTGACGGGGCGGGAGCAAGCGGCCGTGAGCAGGCGCGGAAAGGTACGGCGCGAGGGGGGGGCGCCGGGCCGGAGAGGGGGCTGTTGCTGAAAACCGGAGCAGAGTGGGTAAGCCCATCCAGCGGCGGATGTTCACGCCGCGGGAGCAATGCGATGGCAGTCAGCAAAGGATGGATGTTCGGTTGGGGCGCGGTCATGCTCGCCGCCGGAGCGGCGCACGCGGTCCCGAACAGTATCCCGGTAATCGTGAATGGTGCGCGGCTTTCCTCGGACGCCGTGATGATCCAGAACACCGGGCGGACGGTGCTCCCGATGCGCACCCTGTTCGAGTCGCTGGGGGCCCACGTGGAGTGGGACCCGTCGGAGCGGGCCGTCTATGCCTGGCGCGAGGACCAGGTCGGCATTCGCCTGGCGCTCGGTGACCGCTCCGCGCAGACGCTGCGGATGTACCGGGACCCCCGCCCCGGAAGCTGGGGCCAGGTAATGGAGACCCACCCGCTCGACGCGCCCGCAACGATGATCGGCGGGCGGATCTTCGTCCCGATCCGCTTCGCGGCGGAATCTCTGAACGGGAGCGTGCGGTTCCTTTCCGCCGAGCCCGCGATCTACATCCACACACAGACCGTGGCTCAGGGCCCCGTGGGTCCGCCGCTGACGGATGACCGCACCGGCCGGCGGTGGCCGCAAGATGAGCGGTACCGCGGCGACTCGCGTGACCGCGCGGACGACCGGCTCTCCGATCGGCTTCCGGACCGGCTTCCCGATCGTCGGGGCCCCAACGATGACCGACGTTCCCGGGACCCGCGCGATGCCGATTCGCGGGACCTTCCGCCGGCCCGGCGCGACGCGGAACGCCGGTACGACGACCCGCGTGACACTCCGTCCCGTGCTGACGATGCGGGGGGTCGAGACGCGCGCGCCCGACGCACCGCTCCGGATGACGCCGCCTATCGCCGAACCGCGCCCCCGGCACGCGACGACCGGGATTTTCCGGCGGCGCTCGCGAATGATCTGGACGTATCTCTGCGGATCGAGCAAAGCCGCGTCCGGAGTGGCGACGAGGTCCCGCTCGCGCTGGTGGTCCGCAATACCGGCAACCGCTCCCTCACGATCCCGTTCCGCGGCGAGCAGCAGTTCGACTTCCAGGTCCTGGACCGGGGCCGCGCCGTCTGGAACTGGTCCGCAAACCGCAGCTTCGCGCGCCGCGCCAGCTCGCTCACACTGAATCCCGGCGAAGAGATCCAGTTCTCCACGCGCTGGAACGGCGAGACGGACAGCGGAGATCGACTGCCGCCGGGGCGTTACACCGTGCGCGGCATCCTCCTGATGCCCGCCCGGCAGCCGCGGCTCATCTCGGAAGACACGATCGATCTCCGCTAGCGGCGGGGCCTCGTTCCATAGGGACCGAGCCGGGGGAGCGGTTTCCGAGCGGAGCCGCTCCCCCGCCGCGCGTCTAGGGAGCATGGGTAGTGAGCGGCCTCTCAAGGCGCGGCGTTCTCACGGGGGCGCCGTGTGGCCGGCTGGTGAAATCGAATGCGTCGCTCGGCGGCGCGGAGGTTAACATGGGGCGGGGCGGCGCGCGCCGGGCCGGGCCGTACGGGATTCATCGTGTCGGAGAACGAGCGGGTCTTTCTAGGGCTCGGCAGCAACCTCGGCGACCGTGAGGCGCGGGTCCGTGAGGCGCTCACGCAGATCGCGGTGCTGCCGGGTACGCGCGTGGTGCGCGTTTCCTCGCTGCGGGAGACCGTCCCGTGGGGGGTGGAAGAGCAGCCCCCATTCATCAATGGGGCGGCGGAAATCCGGACTGAGCTGGAGCCGCTCCCGCTGCTGGACGCCCTGAAGCAGGTCGAGGCGAGAATCGGACGGAGCCGTACCTATCGCTGGGGCCCGCGCGTCATTGATATTGACGTATTGGTCTATGGCGAGCGCCGCCTGGAAACTCCGCGGTTGACCATCCCGCACCCCCAGATCCTGGAGCGGCCGTTTGTGGTCCAGCCGCTGGAGGAGATCGCCCCGGAAGTGCTGGAGGAGCTGCGCCGTGCCGCTGTTTCGCTACGAAGCCCTGGACCGTAACGGAAAAACCGTGGTCGGCGCCATGCAGGCGACCAGCGAGCAGGAGGTTTTCGGCCGGCTGACGTCCATGGGCTACAACCCGGTTCTCGCGCAGAGCGCGCCGCTGGACACCGCCGCGGCACGCCCCGGACATCCTGCCGTCTCCCGGTCGATCCCCGCGCATCCGTTTACCGCTCCCGGCGCGGTGCCTGTCGGTGCTTCCAGCGCGGGGCAGGCGCCCGCGAGACTTTCCGCGAGCAAACGATCCATCGCGCGGATGTATCACCAGCTCTACATCGCCTTCCGCGCCGGGATGCCGGCATTTCAAGCCATCAGCACGGTTTCCGCGCAGGTGCCGGAGCACGGACTTCGGCAGGCGCTGTATGAGCTCTCAATGGGAGTCCGGGACGGCCGCCGGCTGTCCGACCTGATGGAGCAGTACCCGCGGATATTCTCCCGCGGGGACATCGGCATGGTCCGGGCGGCGGAGCTGGGCGGCTTTCTTCCGGAGGCCTTCGGCAATCTCTCGCAGCAGCACGAGCAGGACGACAACGCCCAGCGGCGCCTCCGGATCTGGATCTGGTTCCTCCACGCGAACGTCTTCGTCCTGTTCCTGACCCTTCCGCTCGGCTTCTTCGTGGTGCCCGCGGTGGCGAGCCTGGACGTGATGGCGGGCCTGCGGGTGGTGGCGCGGATGTATCTGCTCCTCAGTCTGCCGGCAGCGACGGCATACGTGGGGTTCCTCGCCTGGTTCCAGTGGGCGCGGGGCAACCCCTCGCTGGCCCGGTGGTGGCATGCGCGGCTGCTGCGGCTGCCGGCGCTCGGGCGGATCAACGACCTTCGCGCGAAGGCCGTGTTCACCCGCGCGCTCCAGCAGCTCGTCCACGTGGGGATTCCGCTCTCCATGGCCTGGGAGACCGCTGCCCGCGCCGTCCCAAACCTGTACCTGAGCTCCGTCTTCTCCAGCGGAACGCCGGTGGTGGATGCGACCGCGCGCCTCAGCACCGCTCTCGCGGAGATTCGGATCATGGACCCCGAGGACATCGGAATGGTGGCTACGGGCGAAGCGACCGGCGAGATCGCGCAGTCTCTGGCCTACCTGGCCGATCGGTACGAACAGGAAAACCGCACGGCGCTTGGCGCCGGGGTGGTACGCGGCGCCCTCACCTTTATCACCTGGTCCGTCATCGTGGGTCTCATCGGGATGGCCGTTCTCTCGTGGTCGCTGTACCAGTCCGGGGGCGGAATCTTCAAGGCCGTCGAGAAGCTGATGGGGGTGGGAGAGTAAGCAATGCCGATCTTCCATTACACTGCGCGCGACCGCAGCGGAAACGTCACCTCCGGCTACGTGGAGGCGGACAGCGACTCCAGCGCCGTGGCGCGCCTCCAGGACTCCGGTCTGTGGGTGACGGATCTCCGCTCCCCCACCGGGCGCCCGGCGACACAGCAAGGGCAATCGGCGCCGGCTGCACCGTCCTTGGCGAGTGGTACCGGAAAGAAGCTCTTCTCGCCTGTGCCGCTCAAAGACCTCTCCCTCTT
>CAYQDT010000095.1:0-8709 GCA_964416225.1 uncultured bacterium | reverse complement strand
CCCGGTACCGGACGGATCACCGGGAGGATCACCACAAACTCGCTGCCCGCTCCCTGACCGCCACTGTGTGACCGGTTGGAGCCGGCGTGCATCTCCACCAGGCTTTTCGCGAGGGTGAGTCCGATTCCGAGGCCTCCGCGCGCCCGATCCAATGACTGCTCCGCCTGCGTGAACGGCTCGAAGATGTGGGGAAGCAGCTCCGGCGGAATTCCGATTCCCGTATCCCGGATCCGGATCTCGAGCATCACGTGACTGCCCCGCACGCCATCCCCGCCGGACGCATGCGGACCGGCCGCCCGCTCGATGACGGAGGCCGAGAGCTCCACCCGCCCGCCCGGCTCCGTGTACTTGGCCGCGTTGCCCAGCAGGTTCGTTAGAACCTGTTCCAGACGTGTGGGGTCCGCCTCGAACAGGAGCGGCTCCGGGGGCAGCGAGATCGTGAAGGCGTGGTGACCGGCCCGCATCTGCGGGGCCACCACCTCGCTCGCCCGGCGCACCAGGTCCGCGACGCTTACCCGCTCGACGCGGAGCTGGACCTTTCCGCGCGTGATCCGGGATACATCCAGCAGGTCGTCGACCAGCCGTGCCATGTGGTTGGATTGGCGCTGGATAATCTCCCGCTGCCGCTGCACCGCCGGGTCCTGTTGCTCGCCCCCGGCCAGCAGTGCCGCGGCGTTAGTGATGGGCGCCAGCGGGTTGCGCAGCTCGTGCGCCAGCATCGCGAGGAACTCGTCCTTTCGCTGGTCCGCCGCCGCCAGTTCCTCGGCGCGGCGGCGAAGCTCGGCCTCGGTCCGCTTGAGCTCGTACAGGTGGCCGACCGTAGACGCGTAGGCTGCCAGCAGCTCACGGTCGGCCGCGGTGAAGGAGCCGCCGGAAAGGAGATCGTCCGCCGTGATCACGCCCAGCACCCGCTCGCCGTTCCAGAGCCCCGCCGACATGTGGGTGCCGGTGCCGACGGTTCCACCGGGGCCCCGCAGTGCGACCGCCTCCCGGATCGAGACGACCGCCTCACCGGAGAGGACGGGGCGAAGGGTGGACGCCGCGTCGACCTGGAAGGAGAGACCGCGCTCATCCCGGAGTCTCCCGTGCTCATCGATACCATAGGTGCCGTGAAGCGTTTCCGGCTCGCTCCCGACCAGCCAGACTCCCAGTCGCTCGAAGCCGAGCTTGCTGCGCCCCTGTTCCACGGCCGCGCGGCACAGGTCGTCCAGCGTCTCCGACTGCTGAAGCGCCAGGCTCACCCGATTGAGCGCCGCGAGCCGCTCGCGCAGCCCCTGCTCTCGATCCCGGCTCACCTGCAGCGCGTGGCGGACCCGGACCTGTTCGGTCACGTCCGTCGCGACGGCGATCACCCGCCACTGCGCCCCCTCAAGCACCGTTTCCACGCGAATGTCTTCCCGGACCCAGCGAATCGTGCCGTCCGCGCACTCGACCCGAAACTCCTGCTCGTAACTCTCCCCGGCGCGCACGGCCTGCGCGGCAATCTGATTGCAGCGGTCCCGATCCTCAGGAAGCCGGCAGCGATACCAGCCGTCCTTGTATGACTCACCCGGCAGCAGCGGGAGTCGGATGAACTGCTCGGCCGTATCGGGAATGGGGAAGTGCTGCTCCCACCGGAGGTAGAGCGGGTGCCCCGTCTCGTGCACCGTCGCGGACCAGAGGAGGCAGCGTGCGTTGCTCATGAGCAGGCGCAGCTCTTCCTGGCGCTGGTGCCGCTCCGTGATCTCCTCCACCGTGATCGTGACGGACGGCGGCTCACCCGCCGCGCCATCCACCCGGGAAGCGGTGATCCGCACCCGGGCACGGCTGCCGTCGGGACGGGTACAGCGGCCCTCGACGGCCGCCCCGTGCGATCCGGCGACGACCTGATCGAATAAGTGCCGTATCTCGGAGCGATCCTCGCGGTCGATGAAATCTTCCGCGTGCCTCCGGAGCACCGCCTCGGCCGGCCGGCGCACGATCTCGCAGAACCGTTCGTTCGCCTGTAGCAGCCGGCCGCTGAGATCACACTGCGCCATCCCGATGACGCTCTGGTGGAACGACGCTCGCCAGCGCTGCTCCTGAATCCGGAGCGCCGCCTCGGCCTGCTTTAACGGCGTGATATTCAGCACCGACGCCGCGAGACCGGTGACCGCACCGCCGGGGCCCCGGACCGGCGCGCACCGGACGCGCCAGGCGCCGGGCCGCTCCGTGGGCGCGGCTCCCGGGCCGCTCGCCGCCTCCTCGACCACCGGCTCGCCGGTCTCGATCACCTGCCTCAGGAGAGCTTCCAGCGTTGCCGCGAGAGCAGGCGGCAGTTCCCGCGGTGTACGTCCGAGCAGCGCTGTCGCCGAAGAATGACTGATCCGCGCGAGCGCCTCATTCACGTGTTGAAAGCGAAGCTCCCGGTCGACCAGCCCCAGTCCCGCCAGTGAGCTGTCCAGCACGGCATCCAACCGGGCCTGAAGCTGCCTGCACTCGGCGCGAGCTGCCTCCGCGTCAGCGCGAGCGGCGCGCTCCCCACGGGTCCGGATGTCGAGCGGCAGCGGCCGCACGAGGTGCGTGACATCGCGGCAGAGGAGGGAGAGACCCTCGTCCGACGGAAGAAAATGAACCTCCAGCCAGCTCTCCGCACCATCCCGCGTGCGCAGCGGCCCGTCGAACCGCAGCGGTGCAGCCTGTCGAACGGCCCGGCGTCCGTATCGGCGAATCGCCGTCCACGCCGGATCCGGCACGAAGTCCCCGAGCGGACGGCCCTCGGGATTCACGAGCTCGACACCATAGAGGGACCGGTACAGGGCCCGGGCCGCCTCATTGACGCGGACCACGCGCCAGGCATGGTCTACGGAAACGAGCGGCTCTTCCAGGCATTGCGGATGCGCGTGCGCGTGAAGCGACATAGGTTACCGAGCGGCACTCCCGACGGTGTCGGCAATCGGGTGGTCAGATGAAACTGAGCGGCCTGAACCGTCGCGCAGCCGTTACCTCGAGCCATTGTTCCGCACTGGCATGGCGGGGCCTGCTGCGGCCAGCAAACGCGGCGGTTTCCGTCCGGCACGCACTGCCGGAAAGCGGGGAGGGGTCCCTCCCTAGATAACTTACGCGCGGGGAGCCGCCGATGATCCCGGCTGCCGCGGTGGAGCGTGTGAAACCCGCGCGGCGGAGGCCGGACCCCGTTTGCCGTTTGACATTGCCACCTGCGCATGGTAACGTGAGGCATCGTTCCGGGCCGGTTTCGCAGCCGCGTGCGACGGGATGGTTGGATGGAGGGCAGCGTCCTGCTGCCTTGCTTCCAGTCATTCCGTGCACCGCTGCGCATCCGCGATGCACCCGGGCTAGTGGCTGTCCCGGCAATGCTAAAGCCCGGGCCGGCAGGTCGCTTCCGCACTGCGGAGCGCGGCCGTTTCTCCCTTCACGGGGCTTGGAGACCGATCCACAATGGCTCTGGCTGTGGAGCGTAAGAACGAGATCATCGCTGAGTATGCAACGCATGAGGGAGACACCGGCTCTCCCGAAGTGCAGGTAGCGCTCCTCACGGTGCGCATCACCGAGCTCACCGATCATCTTCGGACGCATCCCAAAGACTTCCACTCGCGCCGCGGGCTCTTCATGATGGTGGGGCAGCGACGCCGCCTGCTGAATTACCTGAACAGCAAAGACATCAATCGCTATCGTGCGTTGATTGCTCGGCTGGGTATCCGGCGCTAGCGGTGGTGGTTCTCGGGAACCCCTCTCGTACCCGCAAGGGAGAGGAATAGCACTCCTGGTGTTGGACCTACCCGCACCCGTCCAATCGGTTGCTGAACGCAGCGCCTCCACGCGTGGCCACGTCTCCGGACGCGGCAGCGCGAGGGAGGCGCTGTCCGTTTCTGCGGACAAAGCGGACTCACTCCAGGAATTTACAACCCCGGTCGGGCTCCCGCGGGAGTGGCCGGGCAGGAGCATCGCAAAATGGTGAACACCCGACAACTCACCCTGGGCAATCAGGTGATGGAGTTTGAAACGGGCAAGATGGCCAAGCAGGCCGGCGGATCGGTCACCCTGCGTGTAGGGGACACCGTGGTTCTGGCGGCCGCCACGATGAGCAGCACGGCGAGAGATATCGACTTCTTCCCGCTGACCGTGGACTACGAAGAGCGGATGTACTCCGTGGGCAAGATCCCCGGCGGGTTCTTCAAGCGGGAAGGCCGGCCGGGCGAGCGCGCCGTCCTGACCTCCCGCCTGATCGATCGCCCGACGCGGCCCCTCTTTCCGGAGGGGATGCGGAACGACGTGCAGGTCGTGGCGATGCCCGTGTCGGTGGACCAGACGAATCCGCCGGACATCGTGGCGATGAACGCCGCGTCCGCGGCGGTGACCATCTCCGATATCCCGTGGGACGGCCCCACCGGCGCCGTGCGCGTCGGTCTGATCGACGGCCAATTCATCCTGAACCCCAGCCGCGAGCAGATCGATCGAAGCGACCTGGACCTCGTCGTCGCCGGCACCGCCGAGGCGATCATCATGGTCGAGGCGGGTGCCAGCCAGGTACCGGAAGAGCAGCTTCTGGCGGCAATGCAGTTCGGCCACGATCACGTGAAGCAGATCTGCGCCTTCCTGAAGGAATGGCAAGCCGAAGTCGGTAAGGCGAAGCGCGAGCCGGTAATCAAGAAGGTGGCGGAGGATCTCAGCGAGGCGGCCCGGGAGTACTCGGGGCTCATTCGCGAGACCATCTCGAACCCGGACAAGGCGGCCCGCGAGGGAGCCATCGGCGACCTGAAGAAGGAGATCGTCGGCAAGCTTGCGGAGCGGTTCCCCGATCGGGGCGGCGAGCTCGGAGAGGCGGTG
This sequence comes from uncultured bacterium, assembly GCA_964416225.1. Lineage (GTDB taxonomy): Bacteria > Armatimonadota > SYMT01 > SYMT01 > SYMT01 > CAYQDT01. Next base: position 3,903 of record CAYQDT010000095.1, on the reverse strand, counting down.
GAAAAGGCCGTCAAGTATGAGCTTCGCGCGATGATCATCGACCAGCACAAGCGTCCGGACGGCCGGGGCCCGGAAGATATCCGGAAGGTCACCGCTGAGGTCGGTATCCTCCCGCGCGCCCACGGCTCCGCGCTGTTCACCCGCGGCCAGACCCAGGTCCTCTCCGTCGCCACACTTGGCGGCACCAGTGAGGATCAGCTGATCGACGGGCTGGGCGAGGAGGCGAACAAGGACTACATGCACCACTACAACTTCCCGCCGTACAGCGTGGGAGAGGTGCGGCCGATGCGCAGCCCCGGTCGCCGCGAAGTGGGGCACGGAGCGCTTGCCGAGCGGGCGCTCAAGGCGGTCCTCCCGGACCGGGAGAAGTTCCCGTACGTCATCCGCGTGGTGTCGGACGTGCTGGAGTCGAACGGCTCCAGCTCCATGGCCAGCACCTGCGGCAGCACCCTCTCCCTGATGGACGCGGGCGTGCCGCTGAAGGCACCGGTTTCCGGCATCGCCATGGGGCTGATGACCCGCGGTGACCAGTACGTCATCCTCTCCGACATCCAGGGGATGGAAGACTTCGGCGGAGACATGGACTTCAAGGTGACCGGCACCGAAACGGGCGTCACCGCGATCCAGCTCGACACGAAGATCGGCGGAATTCCCTGGCACGTGATGCAGGAAGCGGTGGCGCAGGCGCGCCGCGGCCGCCTCTACATCATGGAGCGCATGCTGGAGGCGATCAACGCGCCGCGCGAGGAGCTCTCCCAGTTTGCGCCGCGGATCACGTCCATCGAGATCAACCCGGACAAGATCGGCGCGGTCATCGGACCCGGCGGCAAGACGATCAAGCAGATCCAGGCCGACACTGGTGCGAAGATCGACATCGAGCAGGACGGCCGGGTATTCGTGGCGGCGCCGGACGGCGAAGCCGGCCAGCGCGCGGTGGCGATGATCCAGGCTCTGACGCGCGAGATCAGCGTTGGGCAGGAGTACTCCGGCCGCATCACCCGCCTGATGGGTAAGGGCGCGATGATGGAGTTCACCCCCGGTAAGGAAGGCCTCATCCCGACGCACGAGCTGAGCCATCACAGGATCGGCCGGCCGGACGACGTGGTGAAGGTCGGTGACGAAGTGACCGCCCGGGTCGTCTCGGTCGACGCTCAGGGCCGGGTGGACCTCTCCCGCAAAGCGTGCCTGGATCCGGCCACGGAGCCGGAGCCCGCGCAAATCAGCCCGCCGCGCCCGGACCGGGGCGGCTTTGGCGATCGGGACCGTGGACCGCGCGGCGGCTTTGGCGATCGGGACCGCGGACCGCGGGGCGGCTTTGGCGATCGGGACCGCGGACCGCGCGGCGACCGCGAGCGTGGCGACCGGGATCCGGATCGCGGACCGCGCGGCGGTGGGGAGGGGCCGGGCAACGGCGCCGGGCGCGGGGGAGAGATCCCGCCGCGCAGCGAGGGTGCCCCCGGGGCAGCCGCGCCGGAGCCGAGCGCGCCGAGCACCGGTGTCGGCGCTCGCTTCCGCCCTCCGAAGCGGCAGGACAGCTAACAGATCGGGGGATCCCGCGTGGGATCCCCGTGATCGGCCGATCCCTGAGGAAACGGGCGCCCGTGGAGACACGAGCGCCCGTTCTTTGCACCACCCGCGGGAGCGGAGCCGCCGCGGCTCGGCTCCCGCCCCCGGTACGGATATGCGCTCCGCCTGGCTTGAGATCGACGTCGGCGCCTACGAATGGAATCTGCGGGAGCTCGCCGCGCTGACCGCGGCCCCCGTGAAGGCCGTGGTCAAGGCCAATGCCTACGGTCACGGGCTGCAGCGGCTGGCCCGCGCGGCCATCCACGCGGGAGCCGCGGGCGTGGCCGTGGCGCTGCCTGAGGAAGGCGCCGCGTTGCGGGAGGCGGGTCAGCTTGGGCGGATCCTGGTCCTCGGGCTGGCGCTCGAGGACCAGGCCGAGCTGATGCTCCGGCACGAGCTCGAAGCGGTGGTCACGCGGCCGGAGATGCTGCGCGCGTTCGCGGCGGCGGCTCACCGGGTCGGGCGGCCGGCCGGCCTGCACGTGAAAGTCGATACGGGCATGACTCGGGTGGGCGTGGAGCCCGAGGAGACGGTCCGATTCTGCCGCGATCTGCTCGGAACACCCGGGCTGCGCCTCCTCGGGGTGATGACCCACTTTGCCTGCGCGGATGCCGCCTCGCCCGGCCCGACGGACGAGCAGTGGAAGCGGTTCGCGCCGGTGGTTCAGGAAATCGGATCGTGGGACCCACGGCCCCTATTCCACGCGGCCAACAGCGCGGCGGCGCTCTGGTACCCACCGACGCGCCTCGATTTCGTGCGGGCGGGACTGGTCACCTACGGCGTGAATCCGGGGCCGCACCCGCTGCCCGTCGCCATGCGGCCGGTCGCCTCCCTCAAAGTAAAGGTGGTGCAGGTGCGAGACGTCCCCGCGGGCCGCTCCGTCAGCTATGGCGGCACGTGGACCGCGCCCCGTCCCTCCCGTCTCGCACTGCTCCCGGTCGGCTATGCGGACGGGCTGCCCTGGGCGCTCGGCAACCGCGGCGAGGCGCTCCTGCACGGCCGCCCCGCCCCGATCCGCGGACGGGTGTGCATGGATCAGGTGGTGGTCGACGTGACGGACCACCCACCGGTGCAGGTGGGCGACGAAGCGGTGCTGATCGGTCGGCAGGCGGGGCTGGAGATCACCCTCGCGCGCATTGCGGATCTGACCGGGACCATCCCCTACGAGGTGATGACCGGACTGGCGGCACGCCTTCCGCGGATTGACGTTTGATTGGCGCCGAGTTAGCGCAATCAACGCACCGGTATGCGCGTGGGGTAAGGGAGCGCTCGCTCCGTTCGAAAGCGGCCGGCCATTGGATGGCCGGCGCCGTCCGGCGCAGCGGTGCGGCATCGACCGTCGTGCAGCGCGTGGCACGCTTTCACGGAGGCAGAGAGGTCCAGCCATGTTTCCACTGAAAGATGACAACACGACCCTGACTACCCCCGAGGTGACGATCAGCCTGATCATCGTCAACGTGGTCGCGTTCCTGTACCAATTGCTGCTGGGGCTCCAGCTCGCGTCCCTGAAGTACGCCCTGATTCCCGCCGTCCTCACCGGAGCCGCGCCGCGGGAAGCAATCGCGTTCTACCAGTTCCACGTCCCGCCCGGGTACATCAACGCCCTGCACATCCAGAACCTCCACCCGGAATGGATCAGCCTCCTCACGTCGATGTTCATGCACGGCAGCTGATGGCATCTCCTCTCCAACATGTGGTTCCTGTGGATTTTCGGGAACAACGTGGAAGATTCACTCGGCAAGGGGAAGTTCCTCGGCTTCTATCTCCTTTGCGGGCTCGCGGCGGCCGTGGCGCAGGTGGTTTTCGGACCGACGTCCACCATTCCTATGGTGGGGGCTTCCGGGGCGATCGCCGGAGTGTTGGGCGCCTATCTCGTGCTCTTCCCGGGGAGCCGCGTCCTGAGCCTGGTATTCCTCTTCGTCTTCATCACCACCATCGAACTGCCCGCTTCGCTCTTCGTGGGGATCTGGTTCGTGATGAACCTGGTGAGTGCGTTCGTCGGGATCGGCGGCCACGCCGCGGGGGGCGGCGTGGCCTACATGGCGCACGTGGGCGGGTTCGCACTCGGATGGCTGCTGATCCGCCTCTTCGGGAACCGGCTGCGGCAGACTCCGGCCACGCGGTATGCCGGCCGCTTCGGCGGCTATGGGGACGGGGGATATGGAGACGGCGGCTGGCGCTGACGCCCGGAGACCGCCGCCCCAACAAGGATGCGGCTTCTGCACGGGCCCCGGCCGAGGCGACCGGCGCGGGATCGACCGCGGCCCCGGGTCACGGCGCGGCTCGCCCGCCGGAGCCTGGCCGCGGCGGAACGTACCTCCTGACTTCGCCCCCTCG
>CAYQDT010000094.1:0-8741 GCA_964416225.1 uncultured bacterium | reverse complement strand
GCAGCGACGTGGACCTGAACGTGAACGGCACCACGACGCTCCGGCTCTTCCCGTCCCGCGGCGACGCGCTACAGGTGAACGGGAGCATCAACGTGGTGCAGCCCGGCCAGGGCGGCAAGCCGCCGGTGGTCATCCAGGTGTCGGACGACAACGGCCAGGCATCGCCGGGCACCTTCGGCAACCCGGCGCGTCCCGTCCTGCCGGGTGATGACCAGACGTTCCTGGGAAGCCCGTTCACGGCGGGCCCGGGCATCATCGACCAGCAGCCGCTCCTCAGCAGCTCGAACCCCGCGTTCTCCACGCAGTTCGACAACGGGTACACGTACTACAGCCTTGGCCACGATCCGCGCTACATCGTCCAGGACCAGGCGCATGCCCGCACCGACACGGCCTCCGAAGTCCGGAGCACCCGCGGCGAGAAGGCGCCCAACCTCGAGCAGCTCGACGCCACCACCGGCGTGAGCCGCTGGTACCGCCTGACGCGGGATTCGGGCAAGACCGTCACCATTACGGACGGCAGCCGCCAGCGAATCATCAACACCGGGTGGTACGGCCTGACGGACAGCGGCCTGGCACAGTTCGCGCTGCCGCCCGACGTGCGGGCGAAGGGGCTCTACCTGGACAACTTCGGCGATATCCAGCACCCGGAAGACCGCCGGAAGGTGAAGGACGACTGGCTCCGGCGCGGGACGCAGGATCTCACGCAGCGCGGATGGCTGGGAGACTACTACGTTCCCACCACGGCGGAGGCGGGAACGACGCATCCGGTGGCGGAGATCTACCTGACGCAGCGGACCGTGAATTTCGGCGGAACGCAAAAAATCGTGCCGGTGGTCCGGATCACGCGCTACGACATCGACCAGCGCCAGATGAACCTGGGAGACGCGGCCGGCAAGCGGCGCATGTTCTACGAGCGGGACCCGAAGACGGGCCAGTTCGCGCCGGCGGTGGAGCGGAACCCGGCCGACGGCACACCGGTCGTGGACGCGAACGGAAACCAGATCGGGCGCTCGTTCACGCGGGATTTCGACTATCCGGACAACGGCATCATCTACTGCGAGGGCAGCGTGCGGGTGCACGGCGTCATCGGCGCCACGGCCGACCTGGCCAACAACGTGCAGGGCGCCGCGCGGCAGCTCACCGTCGTCTCCGGCGGCACCGTCTACATCGAAGGCAACCTGGTGAAGCCGCTCGACCTGAGCGGGAACGTGATTCGCTCCAGCTTCCTCGGTCTCCTGGCGCACGACAACGTGGTGCTGAACCCCACGGCGTTCAACCGGATCCAGCCGGGCAACGACGTGGTGGTCGAGCGGGATCCCGTGGGCCCGGACGGCAGGCCCGCCGGCTACCACTTCGTGATCCCGCAGGGCGGCGATCTCGACTTCAGCTTCGCGAGCGCCGACCTGATCGACCGCGCGCTCATTCACCTGAAGCAGACGGCGAAGGCGGAGGATGCCAGCTCCGAGACGGCGCTGAACCTGTTCCTGCCCTCCTCACGGGCGACCTGGCCGGACTGGACCCAGGACCGGTTCAACTTCGGGCAGAGCATCCTCAACCCGGCGGCGGGCGGGAACCAGTTCTATTACCTGTTTCACCAGATTCTGCCGCCGCTGCAGCCTGGATTCTGGTCGCCGAACGTCGCGGAGACCAGCAATCAGACCGGGTCGAACAGTCCCGCGGCCAACTACGAGCAGCGTACCTTCCTGCCGCCGTCGATCTCCTCGGATGCCACCTTCCTGCCGCGCGGCCTGGACGCCACGTTCCGGATGCTGGTCGGCTACAAGGACACGATCGTCAACGGCCAGCCGGCCGCCGGCCTGGAGCCGAACGGCCAGCCGTACTGGCTCTCGCGGATCGCGGTCACGGGAGAGAAGCAGCCGCTGGCGGTGAAGATCGAGGCGGTGATGTACGCCTACAACGGCTCCTGGTTCATCATCCCGCCGCCGTTCTTCAACGACAACCCGCAGGACAGCCGCGCGAGCTGGGTGGCGAATGGCCGGCGGGCGCCGGGGACCTTCCCCAACCTGGATGCAAATCCATATCCGAACGACCCGAAGGCGCACTATCTGGCGGGCGACGCGCACCCGTTCTACAACGAGCCGCTGAACTACGACATCGACATCCACGGCGCGATCTCCGAGAACATGCCGGCGGAGCCGTCCGAGGTAGCGCTCTGGACCAGCCGCCTCTGGGCGCTGGACTACAACGGATACGATCCCACCGCGCTGCCGTCGGCCGCAGCGGGCGTCCGCTACCGTCCCTACATCCACTACCGGTATGATGATGACCTGAAGCGGATGGTGCGGGCCCGGGTGATCAAGTCCGGGCAGACGGATGTGGTGTGGACGGCGCCCGGCGGCGCTCCCGGTACCATCCCGGCCCTGGCGGCCTATATCCAGAAGTACGCCAACCCGGCAAACGGGAACAGCTACGTGGAGACGCTTCCGGTGGTCCCGGGCCTACCGTCCAGCGCGCTGATCTACGAAGGAAACCCGCTGTAAGGCTGCGGCCGGAAGCAAGCGTGGACGCCCCCGCCGGCGGCGGGGGTGTCCGGCCGAGAGAGAGCCCGGACGAACCGGGATAAAGAGGAATGGCAATGTTCCGCAAAGCTGGACCCATTGCGCTCACCCTGACGCTGCTGTTCGCGGGGGCGCTGCCGCTGGCCTGGGCCGCGCGCCTCCAGCAGGGCCGGCTGCATCGCATGAAAGCGTGCGTGGGCCTGATCCCCACGTACGGCGACCCGGAATTCGGCGGGACTACTCCCGCGGACCCCAGCGCCATCAGCCCGGTGCTCTCCCCGGACCCGAACCCGTACGTCTTCTACGTGCTGGACCAGCGGACCGACCTGAAGCCGGACGGCTGGAGCTTTTACAACCCGGCGGCGAGCATCTTCGTCAACAATGACCAGTCGCTCCGCTGGAACATCCCGCTGAACTCCCCGCTGACGCCGGACATGGCGCCGTACTGGGAGCAGGTGATCAGCGACGCGAACTATGACGCGCTCGCGCGGATGGATGTGATCTACATCCCCATCGCGCGCGCGAAGCCGGTGCACTTCACCGAGGAGCAGCGGCGCGTGCTGACGCGGCTGGCGGACGCCGGCGTCACCATCTGGGTCGACTGGGCCGTTCAGGACAAGACGGCGGTGAACTGGCTGGGCGGAGCCGCTTCCAATACCAAGGACCAGTTTTTCACGAACCTGGATACGGTGAACGGCGCGGGGCAGGGCGTGCCGCCGGTGGTGGAGCACCCGCTCCTCGACTCCCAGTTCTACCTGGATCCGGTGAACGACGCGCCGGAGATCGGGAGCCGCTACGGCGCGAACGGGGCTACTCCCGCGCACGCCGCGCGGGCCTTCGCCACGCAGATCCCGGGCGTCCAGCCGAACGCCAACTTCACGGCGGTGATCGCCAACTCGGGGATGAACCCGAGCATGGGCGCCTACATTGCCGCCGGCCGCTTCGGCGCCGGGTTCGTGGTGGCCACCGCCGGGAACGTCGGCGGCGCGATCTCCACACTCGGCGACGGCGGGCTCCGCGCGGCGCCCTACACGGCGGGGACCATCGTCCCGCTGGGCGCGAAAGCGCAGAACGCCAACCTGTATAACGCGGAGCCGGAAGACCTGAAGTTCGCCTACAACATGTTCGCGTGGCGCAACGAGGTGACGGCGGCGCAGAAGAACGGCCGGCACACGACCCAGGGCAACGCGCAGCTCAACGGCCTCATCGAGCAGGCGACGTATCCGTTCCTGGTCCGGCCGCCCTCCGCGAACGGGACCTCCTGGAAGGGCTACCCGGTGCCGGGCCAGCCGCTGCCGGTTTCCAACCCGGTGCCGCCGCTCGTGCTGGACAACGCGATCATCGCCTACACCCAGTACGTGAACCCGTACAATAACCAGCTCGTGAGCGAGCTGAACCTCTTCGACCAGGACCCGAACCGCTACTTTACGGGCGGTCCGAACGCCATCGCCGACGATCCCCTCACCACCACGAGCCCCGCCACGAACCCGATGGCGGACTATTCGATCGGCCAGCCGTACGACCGGATCCAGAGCCTCGGGCCCGACACGCTCGGGACCAACTTCCCGCTGGTGACCGGGATGTGCATCGGCGAGCTGCCGGACCCGCGGAACGCGGGCCAGGGTGGGCAGGGCGGAAAGCCGTACGTCTTCGTGGCGGGGCCGGGCGGCGGCGCCTTTGGGAGCGGTCTCTTCAGCATCCCCGTCTCCCGCCCCGGCTATCCGACCGCCAACCCGGCGGATGCCTGGAACGCCGCGAATATCTCGGCCGCGCCTCCCACCGGGGTGGCGTACACCGGCGCGCCCGCCTTCGCGGTGATTCCGGGCACGGTTCCCGCGGGGTTCACCTCCACGACGGTCATCCCGCCCCTCGGGCAGCTCTACGCGGGCGGCCAGTACAACAGCCAGGGCTTCCTCTCGCAGTCCAACGGCAAAGTCACCGCGTTCAGTGTCGACATGAGCACCGGCAAGCCGGTGATGAGCGGCTCCTGGTACTATCCGCCGAACCAGGAATCCAACCGGATGGGAGTGGTCTCCGGCCCGGTGGTCACGGCGCAGGTGGTGGACCAGGGAACCGGCGCGATCGACCAGATGGTGTTCGTGACTTCGGCCTCGGCCGGCACCACCACGGGCGTGCAGAACCCCGGGAGCGCGGGCGACACGACGGGCCGCGTGGACGGCTTCATCGTGGCGACGAAGGGCGACGTCCTCTCCTTCCCCCGCGGCAACAACGTGCCGGGAACCAACACCGGGGACAGCGGCCGCCGATTCGTGAGCGCGCGCTGGCTGGATATCCCGCCGGGCACCGGGGTGGTGCCGCAGCCCCAGGAGCTCCGCTGGGATCCCTCGAAGTACTTCGAGGTCCGGGTGATGGACAAGAACCGGAACTACGTCCTCGGACGGTACACCTCCACGGGCGCCAACCCTCCGGTCCCGCTCCCGGACGGCACCGCGGGCCAGGTCCTGCTGCCGGCCCCGCCGCCCCTCTTCCAGGTCCCGGGACAGCCGGGAGTGTGGGACCTGACGAAGGTGGTCCTGGTGGCGGACTACTCTCCGCTGCCGGTGCAGGTGGACAGCGGCGCGGGCACCATCCGGCCGCGCTTCACGCCGGCCACCCCGTATTTCCGCGGGCAGCAGCAGGTCGTCCAGTCGACGGGCGTGGCGGGCGGCGTCTCCATCGGCAAGGACAACCTGATCTACTACGGCACCGGCCAGGGCTACATGTGCGCCACCGAATGGCGGCGCGGCCGGGCGCAGTTCCGCTGGAAGATCCGAAGCCTGGAGTACACGGACCAAGCCGGCGCCAGCCAGAAGGTTGACCCCCGCGACCCGCAGTATCTCAGCGACTACGCCTTCACCGCCGCGCCCGCCGCCGGTGACCGGATCGTCTTTGCGACGCGCGGCAAGCCGAACGTCGGCGGTGGAATCACCGGTCCCGGCACCACCTATGTCTTTGAGCCGGACGCCGTCATCCGGTTCAAGCTGAACGGGACTCCGTCGCTGACCCAGCAGCAGGCGAACGCGCTGATGCTGATGGGCGACCACGGCGCCGGGCTCCAGGCGAACAACCCGTTCCTGCTCGCGAACCAGCAGCCGTGGGGGCGCGTGCCCGGCCAGTTCACCGTCGATCCCGACACCGCCACCGTGACGTTCCAGAACATGGAGAACTTCTCCCTGGACCTGTCCCAGGCGAAGTCCGCCGCCGAGCTGGCGACGGCTGGGATCGATACGGGTGGGAAGCCGGCGGTGCCGATCGACTGGAAGATCAACCTTCCGGGAGGCGCCACCGGACGCGCCTGGATTCCGCTCCCACTGGTGGAGCTGTACCGGCCGCTCGAGCAGCGCTTGGGCGCCCCGGAGCAGTTCCTGACCGGCCCGACCATCGCGGGCGACCGGATCTACGTGATGGGGAGCCGCGGCTTCATGCATGAGCTCCCGGTGGACCCGAAGCTGCTCGATCCGCGCTTCCCCGCGCCGGCGCCCGGGCTGCAGGGCTTCGACGTCTCCGGAGGCTTGGCGCAGCTCTACGGCACCGGACTGCGCCGGGTGCGGCAGGTGAGTCCGCCCGCTACCCAGCCCGGGAGCACCACGGCCGTCGACGCGGTGGTGCCGACGCCGGCGGTGGTCCAGGGAGCGGTGGTGGTCTCCTGCCCGCGCGGCATGGTGGTCTACAACTCGCCAAACGTACTGATTGCGGACGCCAACCGGATCGTGGAGGCCTCCGGCGACTCGACCACCCTCGCGACGACGGATGTGGTGACCAAGCACCGGACCCAAAACAGTGAATTCCCCATTCCCACGGACCCGCAGTTCAGCACCCTGGGCACAAATCAGATCCTCCAGGAGCGGAAGATCCTGAACCGGCCCGCGGTGGTCCGGAAGCTCAGCCGCTCCAGCTCCTTTACCTCCATCTTCATGAGCAGCAGCGTGCCCGCGTCCGACACGCCGACCACCGGGGCCGGAGCGATGCCGGAGAACGCCCTGGCGAACGAGAGCTACCTGGCCGCGGATACGGGGAACAACCGGGCGGTGGAGTTCAACCTCGCCGGCAAGGTGGTGTGGGAAGCGACCGACTTCCAGGACCCGTTCAAGTTCCTGCCCGCCGGCGAGCCCCTCACCATCGCCGGGCCGATGGACGTGCAGCGCTGGACGGAGACCGAGGCCAACACGCAGAACGGGCCGCCGGTCATCGTGGTCCATACCCTGATTGCGGACACCGGTCACACCCGGGTGGTGGAGCTCGTGGACAAGCTGCTGCCGCAGAACGGCCAGTTCACCCCGTACAGCTTCTACGTGAGCCCGGGGCAGGTGGGGGTGGACGGCACGCCGGTGCGGTGGTACCACGTGCTGGTCTGGACGTCCGAAACGAACGCCCAGGGGATCAAGCTCCGGTACCGCTCCGCGCAGCGGGTCTTCTGGACCAACGGCTCCGGCGCGCCGGTCCGCACGACGGACTATAGCAATCCGCCGAACATGACGGCCTCCAACAAGCCGCCGTACCTGCGAGGCGAGCAGTACCTGAGCTACACCATGTGCTCCGTGAACGGCGCCCGGGTGAGCTACGCGGACGACCTGTTCCAGGGGAGCGTCTCCGGCCAGGACTACAACCAGTTCCTCGGCGCGGGTAAGGTGCCGAGCATGGGCTGGCTGGACCGGATTCCCAAAGTAGCGCCGGGGTCGGACAGCATCGTCTTCCTCCGCGGCCGCTACAAGCTGGACCAGGCGTCCCAGCTCCAGGCGCTCACCGCCGTTCCCGTCACCGCGGGAAGCATGGCCAGCGGCCCGTTCGACATGCGGGAGCAGCGCGTGGCGCCGAACGGCTCCGTCCTCTCCAACGACCAGGTCCGCTTCGCGCAGGGCGTGGTGGATCCGGACGTGCCGACGATCACGGAGATCTTCGACGACAAAGACTCGCCGCAGGTGCAGACGCCGGTCCATATCCTGCGCGGCGTGAACAGCATCCAGCGAACCATCCGCCGCGACGTGAAGTTCCAGCCGGAAGACTACGGCAACGCGCCGCTGCAGCCCGGGCAGTACTTCCTCATCGCGGACCAGGACGGGGTGTGGGAGCTCCGGATGCTGCCGCTGGCGCCGGGGAGCACCACGCCGCAGATGCGCCTGAACCTGGCGTTCACCGTGGGGGATTACGCCTACTGCACCGGCGCCGGAAACGGAGATCCGACGCAGGTGTTCAACGGCGCCGGGGGGACCAGCGGCGGACGGGCGATGTTCCCGCTGTCCGCGCGGCGGCTGCCGAACGGGCTGATCCTGGTGGCGAGCCGGATGCCGGGCAATGACCTGCCGCTGAGTGTCGATCCGTCCCAGCCCACCGTCGCGCCGCTTCGGTACCAGCCGGATGTGTTCTTGCTGCGCTCGGTCGACTACCTCACCGCTCGCGACCGCGGGGGGCAGCCGTACGACATCGCGAACACGCTGACGCATGGCTGGCGGCCGGATGCGTGGGTGCAGGCCGCGGGCGGGAACGTTCCGGCGCTGCTCCAGGGCCCGCCGAGCATCCGGTGGCGTGCCGCGGAAGCGCTGGACCCGTCCAGGCCGCCGACACCGCGCGTGCTCGGCAATCCGAACGAGCTCACCGGCAGCTACAACCCCGTGCAGCCGAGCTTCGCGGACGTGGTCTATTAGAAGGTCTCGGGTCCCGGGTCTCGGGACCCGCGTGTTGTTCCCGAAAGCCGGAGTAGGGCCGGGCGCGTTCACATGGCCGCCATCGGCAGCAGCGGATTCAATCCGCTGCTGCCGGTTCCTTTGGCGGCCTGCCGGTGCAGGCACGGAAGGCCCCCGGCGGGCCTGCTCGAGAAGCCCGGTGACGGTCCTCTTCTCCCACCACTCCGTGTCTCCGGGCCCCGGTGGCGAGTTTCCGCACCTCCGGCCCTTTCCGTCTCTGCCTCGCCGCGCTCTAGCGGTTGATGAATCCGGCTCGCCCGGTCCCGACGCGCACCCGAACCGCTCCACCACGGCAAAACCGGCTGCTTGAATGTTTTCCGGGGCTCCGCGTGCAATTCAATCCGGGACGATGGAGCAAAACCGCCCTCTCGCTCGTCCAAGCTGAATAGGGCGCCTTCCGCCAATCTCAAAGTTTCCGAAACATATCGATTTCCGCGGCGGCCGCCGAAGATCGCGGTTGGCTGTTTCCCAATAACCGGGCCGGACGGGGCGTGGCTCCCGGACTCCGGCGCGTGCGGTAGGGTGTAATCAAGATGAACAA
>CAYQDT010000093.1:0-8785 GCA_964416225.1 uncultured bacterium | reverse complement strand
TGGGGGGGGGGGGGGGGGGGGGGGGGGGGGGGGGGGGCCCCGGGCGGACGGGTTCCGGCCGCGGAACGGTCTCGCCGGGAAGCGCTGCAGCCGGGGGCTCGCCGTTGTTCGAAGGCAGCACCCTCGTGCGCGCCGCGGGGCCTTCCGACACCACCTTCTAAGATGGGAACTGGCCCCCGGTTACCCGGGGGCCAGTCCTCACCCAACCTGGCTGGTTCTGTGGATTAGAACCGGGCCTGGAACTGGGTGGCGATGATGTTGCCCTGGTACTTGAACCCGGGCAGGTCGAGCGCGCCACCGCTGCTGATGTCGAAGAACTGATACAGCAGCCGCATGCTCAGGTTCGGGCTGAACTGGTGCGTGAACCCGACGTTGTAGTAGCGCTCGATGCGGGAGACGCCGCCGGGCGCATTCGCGTCGTAGCCGGCGTACTCGAAGCCGGTGTCGACGCTGTTGCGCGACGTCAGCGGGTAGCGGAAGCCGGCCCGGATGTAGGTCAGCTCGCTGCCCGGGGCGCCGAAGCGGCGGAACGCGTTGTAGTTGTACCGCGCGCCCTCAGCCTCGAGCACGAGCCGCTTCAGGATCGGCACGGTGAGCGTACCGCCGAAGCCCTCGATGCCGCGCGGGTTGATCCAGTTGCCGATGCGGCCCCAGGAGCCCGGTGCGTCGAAGCCGTCGCCGATCCGCTTGTAGTAGCCCTGGAGCTGGAACTTGCTGATCGGAATGTTGATCCGCAGGTCCCACGCGCGGCGGTCGTTCTCGGCGATCTTGAAGAACGTGTGCTGCGGGTCGTCGAAGCCGCGACCGCCCCACTTGCTCTCCGTGACCGCGCCCTGCAGGCTGAAGTACTTCACCGGCTGGATGTTGAAGTCCACGCCATAGACCTGCAGATCCCGGAAGGTATCCGAGATGCCCGCCACGTCGGACGCTTCACCCGCAGCGCGGAGATACGTGCCACCCACCTGGAATTTCTTCTGAACGTAGGTAGCGCGCACGCCCGCACTCTGCTGCAGCAGCGTCGAGCCGAGTCCGATGACCGGCGCGGCGGAGCCCTGCGGCTGGAAGCGGTTGAGGTCCGGCGAGTAGAAGCCCGGCAGGAGGAAGCCCGCCGTGCTGGTGAGCTGGGCGTACTCGGTGTCGTGCGTCGCGGCGTAGGCGCTGAAGTTCAGGCCGAGCGCGCGGAAGTTCGCACGGGCACCCGTCACCGGGTAGTCACCGAGGTCCGTCTTGTCGTTGTAGAAGTAGCTGTCGACGTCAGCCATCTTCAGGGTGTACGGCGTGAACTGATGGCCGAACTTACCCACGGTCAGCTGGGCGCCTACGGGGCCGAGCTTAACGGGCGTCTCGATGTAGAGGTAGTACGGAACCACATCCTCCACGGTGAAGGACGGGGTCTTGGACACGCCCTCTGCGGCGCCGTCGATCAGCGGGTTCACCTGGCTGATGCGGTTACCGAGGTAGCCGCGCAGGTAGTTCCCCGCGTTCAGGAGCAGGCGAGCCGTCGCGACATCGCTGATGTTGGCGGTAATGCCGAGGTCGATGTCGTAGAAGGTGTTCACCCGCTTCAGCAGGTCATGGCTCGGGTTCAGGGAGCGGCCATCGCGGTCGACCACGCCCGGGATCGGGGCGTTGCCGCTGCTCTGGAAGCCCGCCAGGTTTCCGGTGACGCTGGACGCGCGGCCGCCGATATTCACGGAGCCGGTGATCCGCGGCATGCGGGCCAGCGTTCCCTCGATGCGGGTGACGCGGTCCGTCAGCGCCTGGAGGTTCCGCTTGAGCTGCTCCACGTCCGCGCCGAGCATCGCGAGCTCGGAAGCGAACTCCTGGGTCAGCCGCTGCAGGTTGGCGATGTCCTGGCGAAGCAGGCCCTGGTCACGGCGGATCCGGGCCAGCTCCTCTTCCGTACCGGCGCCCCGGGGTCCGGGAGGTCCGGGAGGTCCGGCCGGGCCGCGCTGGCCCGTGTTGCCCTGGGGACCGCGAGCGCCGGGGGTACCGGGCTGCGCCATTCCACCGCCGGCGGCGATCTCGCGCTGCACTTCCTGCAGCATCCGCTGCAGGGCAATGGCGAACTCGTAGCGGGTCAGGGCGCGCCGACCGCTGAAGGTACCGTCCGGGTAACCCGTGAAGATGCCCTTCTGCGCGAGCTGCTGCACGGCGTCATAGGCCCAGTGGTTCTGCGGCACGTCCTGGAACGGACCGCCGGGCCGACCGGCCTGCGCGTGCGCGGCACTCGGGAGCATGGCCGCCGCACCGATGGCGGCGCCAGCCCACAGTGCCCATTTCTTACTCATCGTTTCTCCTCCGTTGAGCTTTAGAGAAAGCGGGCGCGCCGGCGTTCCTTCAGACCCCGTCCGGACCGAGTATCCACGTTTCCTCGTCCTTCGGTTGGCCATCCGTTTGCCGGATTGCCCTATCTATTGCAACCGCAGCCGCGGCTGGTGCTCCTGCTCCTCGCGATTGGACCCATACGGAGTGAGCAGGCGCGGCCAGGGCGCCGGAAGAATAGCGGTGTCGCCTCGGGCTGCCTTCCGTGAGGAAAGGCCGTCGGCACCAGAGCAGAGCACCGCTCTGCCGGAGCGCGGAAGAAGCGCCCGTAATACGGGCAACCATCCGGTCACCTTCCACTTTAACACAGCGTCACCTCGCTTGACCAGCGAACGATGATCCGGATTTTCCGCTCCTGGGTAATATGTCGGCCGCTTCCACGGGAATCCTTCCTATGCCCGGGGAAGGGACGAGGACTCTGAAAAGACGCAACCGGCCGGGGGCGGGCCTCCGCGCCAGCAACCAGCGCTTCCTGGCCGATCGATCCACCGCAGGAAACGGATCCACCGGGGAACCGGATCCACCGCGGGTATCGGGGCGGCCGGTCACGACGGGCTTCCGGAACCCGCCGGGGCGAGGGAGGCGCGGCACCGGTGCAGAGGGGTCCGGGGACGGTACAGACCGCGTCCCCGGGGTCGCCAAGACCGGGCGCACCCACGGGGAAGCGGTGTGAAGGAGAGCCGGATCGTCAGCGATCTGCGCAGTGATGCACCGCGCGGAGAATTCTGGATGGACCCGGGCGTTCTGGGGAGCCGGCGCTTCTACGCCGGTCAGCTTGGTGCCGGAGCGAAACTGAAGCCGCTCAATGGTTTGGGATCAGAATGGTTGGTGCGCGGGGCGTTATTCGCCGTTCTGCTTGCCGCGCTCGATCAGCTCGCGGACGCGCTGCCCGCCCTTCCGGCCGATGTTTTCGTAGAACTCCTGACCATGGCGATTGGCAGTGGTCTGCCCGCCGCGGCGGCCGATGTCGGAGTAATGCTGCGGTCCGTATTTCTTCTTGGTGGTGCTGCCGCCCTTCTTACCGATCTCTCCGTAGAAGTCGCTGCCATAGCGCTCCTTCACCGTCTGCCCGCCCTTGCGGCCGGCCTCGGCAACGGTCATCTCATTGGTTTCGTCCTTTGCCATCTCGAAGGTCCTCCCACAGCGCGGGACCTGAACCCACGCGCGGGTTAGCCCCGGACGCCGCCCAAACAATAGCCCGCTTGCAACTTACCCAGCGACCAAGCTTTTGAAACGCTGACCATCAATCGTTCAAGGAGCTGAGCGCCGGATGGGAGAGCGGGGAGATCCGCGGTAGGTGGTGGGCAGCAGAGCGGATGGTTGTCCGATCACCGTTGCCGTCTATCCCTTCCCCAGGTGCCAGGCGGGGAAACGCCGTTTTTTCTCGTTCGGGGGCATCCCCTGGAGAATCCGCACGCCGCTCGGGCGGCGCAAGATTCTTGCAACCGGCCGGGCGCCGGCGTCGTCGTTAAGAGAGCCATCTTAAATTCTGCTTAAGGGCACGCGGAGTCCGGCGGCAGCAACGCGGCCGCCGGCGAGGTGACTGGGGAGAAAGATGATCGTTCCGAAGCTTTCATCGCTGAAGGCTGTCCTGGCGATTGCCGGGTTGATTCTCGGCGGGCGCCTCCTTCCCGCAGGTGGGAGCCGGCCGCTGGCCAACGCGGACCTGAGTGGTCAGCAGCTGCGTGCCGTGCGCTGGACGCGGGCCAACCTGCACAACGCGGACCTGCAGTACAGCGCGCTCTGCGGCTCCGACCTCCGCTCCGCGGACTGCTCGCAGGCCTGCTTCTTCGGAGCGACCCTTCGGGGCGCGGATCTCCAGGGCGCGGACCTCTCCTGGTCGGACCTGTGCGGGACGGACATGAGCGGTGCGCGGCTGGAGGGGGTGCGGCTCGACCACACCGTTTATGACCGGGAGACGCGCTGGCCGGTGGGCTTCCGTCCGGAAGAGCACCCGGGGCTGCGAAGGCGACATGCGCCACTCGGACGGCGTTCCGGAAAAGCGCGCTGACGGCGGCGGGGCCTGCGGGCAGGCGGCCCAGCCGCGTCAAGGGGCCGGGCCGGCTCGGGCGGCGAGCCGGCCCGCTGCTCAGTAGCGAAGCACGTCGCCTTTCGCCCCCTCGCGGGTGATCCGGGTCCGGGCGAGTTCCGCCTGGGCGCCGGCGACGAGGAACCGCGCATCGGAGGCGAGGGCCTTGAAGCGGAAGCCCTCCTCCAGGCGGCGATTGCACTGCTCGTGGTTGGCGGTATGGATGCCCGCCGCGACCCCGTACCGCTGCGCTGTGGTGCGGACGTGCGCCAGCGCCTCCACGAACTGGGAGTGCTGCGTCTCCATCGAGGGCGCGTGGCCCATCTGCGCCAGGAGATCGTTGGGACCAATGAAGACCGCGTCCACCCCCGGCACGCTCAGGATCTCGTCCTGGTTGGCCACGCCTTCCGGGCTTTCGGCCTGGAGCACCACCAGGATCTCGTCGTTTGCGCGCGCGTAGTAGGTGGTCGGATCGGTCCCGTAGTTCATGCAGTGCAGGGAGCCGCCCACGCTCCGGATCCCCGCCGTCGGATACTTCGCGGCGGCAACCGCCGCTTCCGCCTCGGCGCGCGTGTTGACCATCGGCACCACGATGCCCTGCGCGCCGCAGTCCAGCACCCGCTTGATGTTCTCGGGCGTGTTCCACGGCACGCGGGCCAGGGGCGTGACCCCGCTGGCGGCAATGGTGGCGAACATGGCGGCCGCCGCCTCGATTCCGATCGGCTGATGCTCCATATCCACGGTGAGATAGTCGAAGCCGAGCTGTGCCATGAAGCGGGCGGAGACCCACGACGGCACGGCCAGCCAGGAGCCGACGACCGCCTGACCGGCCTTCAATCGGGCCTTTGTCTTGTTCTCAATCATCTGGGAATACCTCTGTATGAGACGCCCTCACCGGGCGGGGCGGGTTTCGTTGGCGCCGGGCGGGGAACGGGGTGAACCTCCGGGACGTTCGACCTGGAGAGCGGGGGCACCTGTCCGGAGCGGGCCGTTCGCTCCCGGCCTGCCGCCGGAAGCCCGGGCCCCGCCCTACTTGAGCCCCGCCCTACTTGAGCCCCGCTTCCTGAGAGGCCAGGTAATCTTCCGCAATCAGGACCGCCGCGTAGTCATCCACGGGCACGGGCGGCGTCTGGAGCGAGAGGGGTATCAGGCGACGCCAGCCGCGAGGCGGGTGCTCGTGGAAATAGCGGGCGCGGGCGCGCAGCGTGGTGTTCGCCTCGGGGACCTCTTCCAGCGGCAGGCGGAGCTCGCCCAGTTCCCGCCGGACCCGGCGCAGCGCGGTCCCCCGGCCCACGACAAGCAGCCGCGGCCGGTGGGCGCGGACCCAGACCCGCACCACCGAACCGACGGTTTCGGTGGGCACCACTCCGCGCGCCAGAACTCCGCCCCGCGCGTCAACTACCGCCAGACCGCACTTCGCGCTGCCTGGGTCAATGGCGAGCACCTTCACCGGCTACCTCTTCGATGGCCTGCTTCACATCGTCCGGAAGCGAGTCGACCGGGAAGACTTTCAGATCGACGTTCAGCGGCCCGGCCCGGTAGGTATTCT
This sequence comes from uncultured bacterium, assembly GCA_964416225.1. Taxonomy (GTDB): domain Bacteria; phylum Armatimonadota; class SYMT01; order SYMT01; family SYMT01; genus CAYQDT01. The sequence continues at coordinate 2,882 of CAYQDT010000093.1, read as the reverse complement.
GCCGCGCGTAGGCCACCACGACGGCATTGTTGTTGATGGCCTTGACCTTCTTCGCCACGTCGATGAGCTGGTCGTAGTTCAGCTCACCCACGAACCCTTCCTGATTCGGCACGATCTGCTGCGCGCGCGCCGCGTTGGTGACCTGAGACTTGAGAAAGTAGATCAGCTCTCCCAGGATCGCCCCTTCGGTCGCCTTGCTGCCGTCCACCGGCCACCAGCAGCCGATCCCGCGTGCCTTCACCATCTGTCCGGCCCGGAAAATAGTATCGTTGGTGTACCACTCCAGTCGGGCCGGAACCGGACGTCCGGAGATTGCGTTCTCATTGGCCACTACGCGCCAGAAGAGCGGCCGGTGGCGGAACGCTGCGGCGCGCTGGAGCAGCCAGTCCCGGATGGCGGCATCCTCCACGGGCCGGTCGCGGGGGTAATCCTTCGGCGGGACCAGGTAGATGCTCTTGCGGCCGTCCGCCGCCCGTGCCCCACGATTGGCCGCCGTCCGCTCCGCTGAATAGAGCAGGTTCACCACGGTGGTGCGGAGCAGCCGGGGCGGGACGTCCCCGTAAGGGATCACGCTCTGGTCGATCGGCTGCTCGCGCCGGTAGATGTACTGCTCCTGGCGGTAGTTGTTCGCCACCGCCTGCAGTCCCTTGATCTGCTGCCGCAGCCCGCTCATTGAGGTCTGGAGCCGGCTTTGCTCGCTCCGCAGGCGAGTGTTGTCCGCGGCCAGGGTAGAATTGGCGCTGCGGAGCTCGCCGTTGTGCGCCTGCAGCTTTCCGTTGGCGTGCGAGAGCTCCCCATTGCGCGCGCGGAGGGTGCTGCTCTGGCGGCCCAGCGTTTCATTGGTCCGCTGCAGCGAGGTATTGGTCCGGGTCAGCTCCGCGTTCGTGGTCAGCAGCCCGCTGTTGCTGCTGGAGAGCCGCCGGTTATCCATCTCCAGCCGGCCGTTGGAAGCCCGCTCGCGCGCGTTGGCCGCTCGCAGCCGGTCGTTCTGACCGACGAGCCGCTCCCCCTGCGTCACCGCCTCCCGGAAGCCCGGGACCACCAGCAGCGCCGTGCAGAAGGTGAGCGCCGCAATGAGCACGCCCGTCGCAATCGTCAGGATGATGGCGGTGTGCTTTGGACGCAGCCCGAAAAGGGTCAGGCGCTTCTTACCGAAGCGCCTGCCCAGGAGGTCGCCGATGTAGGCAATGAACCCACACAGCGCAAGGAGCAGCAGGATCAGGAATACCGTACCCATGGCGAGGGCTGGGGCGAACGGGTGAAGCGGGAGACTGCGGGATCGGGCCCCGTACGCGGGGGCGGGTGCCGGTAGCGGCGAACCCGCACTGTACCTACGACGGAGCGGGGGCCGGACGTTTCGTGGTAAATCGAGCCGCGGCGTCCGGTGAAGTTTCGGCGCATTGGCCCGCGCTCCGCATGGCCGCCGCTTCCCAACCGGGACATCGGGCCTTCGCCGGCATCCCTCCGGCTCCCTCCCGCTCCCTCCCGCTCCCTCCCGCTCCCTCCGGAAGGCCCGAGATCCCAGCCGGAGGTCGCCGGTGTGCTTTTCACCGTCTGCTCTCTGCCTGGCGCCTGCTGCCTAGCGTGAGCTTCTCGCTGTGAGGAAGAGCCCGACGACCAGTCCGATCACGTTGCAGCCCCACGCCGCCACCATCGGCTCCATCTGCGCGTTCTCGCCGAGGGCGCCGAGGAAGCTCATCCCGATGTAATAGACGATGATGATGAGCAGACTCAGGCCGATTCCCACGCCCGTGGTGGAGCGGTGCCGGCGGATACCGAGGGGCGCCCCGACGAGCGCCAGGATCAGCGAGGCGAACGGGACGGCCAGCTTCCGCTCGCGCTCCACCTCGAACTCCCGCACCACCCGCGTGCGCGCGTGCTGGCGCTTCAGATCGTTGATGTAGAGGCCCAGCTCCCGGTAGCTCATCTGGTCCGCGTCCTTCTGGTCCCGCGCGACCTGCTGCGGCGATTTGTTGAGCTGCAGCATCAGTTCCGGGGAGTGCATCACCCAGTGCTCCCCCTTGGTGACCTGTCCGAGTATCTGCGTGGTCGCGTCGATGAACTTCCACTGCTGCTTGGACGCGTCCTTGCGATCCGGGCCGATCCACTCCGCGCGGCGTGCCTGGACGATCGTCTCCGGCTGGCCCTTGGCGTAGGAGATGTAGGTCACCTCTTCCATCCGGGCGGGATCCGGCGGGTTCTCCGGCTCGAACTTCTTGGAGATCACCACCCGGGCGAGCTTCCCCCCTTCGAAGTCCTGGATGATGAACGCCTTCTGGTCCGTCATGTCCTCAATCATCCGGCCCTTCAGGATCGCCTTCACCTGGTCTTCCAGCATGTGCAGGCGCTTCCCCGCGGGGGGGACGATGTACTCGTTGATCGCGATCCCGCCGACGCTGAGGGCTAGGCCCAGCACGAAAGCGTTCCAGATGACCCGGATGTTGGGAATCCCGCCGGCCTGGATGGCGATCAGCTCGCTCTCGCCCGAGAGCCTTCCGAATGCGAGCAGCCCGGAGAGGAGCATCGCCATCGGGAGGCAGTACACACAGGCCAGGATCACCCGGAGCCAGAGCATCTCCCCGATCATGTTCAGCGGCGCCCCGCGCGCGGCCATCTGCGCCAGCTTGAACAGGTTGACGGAGAAGACGTACAGGACGATGAAGAGCGTCCAGCCGAACCCCAGCGGGACCAGCAGCTCGCCCTGGATGTACCGGTCCAGGAGCTTGGGGAAGAAGAGCCGCAGCAGCAGCCGGAAGGGGAACCACAGCACGTCGAGCAGCCCGAACGACCGCTTCCCAGCCTTCACCGAGTGGCGCACGGGGGGCAGCTCGTCATGGACGGGCGCAGCAGGGGGCGGCGTGCCCGCTTCGGACCCGTCGGCG
>CAYQDT010000092.1:1759-8844 GCA_964416225.1 uncultured bacterium | reverse complement strand
CGTCACGGCACTGAGTGTGGTGTTGGCAACCGTTACGGATGCGTTGGCCAGCGCGGCGCCGGTGCTCCCATTCTTCACCACGCCGGAGACGGTGCCCCAGTTCTCCGCTAAAAAGAGCGTGGGAGCGGTGATCGTCGAACGGCGGGGGACGGAAACCGAGAGCGATGCCGAGAGGTATCCACTTGCGGTCGCGGTGGCCGTCTGGGTCCCCGAGGGAATTCCGCTCAGGTTATAGTAGCCGCTGCCATTGGTCGTCCCCGTCACACCCCCGATGGAGACCTTCGCCGCCGCCACCGCGGCCTTGGTGCTCTTGTCCAGCACGTAACCCGTCACCCCTCCCGTGCCCGACGCCGCACACGGCGAGGCGCCCGGCAGCGAGCAGAACGCCACGACTCCACATAGTCGCAGCAGGCGGATGATGCGCCGGCGGAGCGGGTCCTGCGCGGGTGTTGAAGGAGCCTTTGCGGCTTGGTGCCGGCCCGGTCGACAGCCGCGAGGTCCGTCCGCGCCCGTCCGGCACATTGATAATCGTTCCATGATGAGCGGTGCTCTCCTGTACCCAGAGGGATCCGGCGCTCGCGATCGCGATCATCATCCGGATCTGCTTTCCGTCTCTGGACCGTTCTGCTCGTGAGCTCACTACATCAGCACGCAGCGGGTGTCCGGCCATTGCATCGGCGGCCAGAGGGCGGCAGGGCATCCCCCGTTCCGGCGAGTGCGCCGAAGGCAATTGGAGGAGCCGGTCGATCGAAGGGACAGGACCCCGGCGGCCGCCAGATCCTCTGGAAGATGGCCGCACCGCTCCCGCACATCCGCCGGTGGATGACGGGAGCGGCGGTGACCTCGGGCTGCGGGGCGCGTGGATCCCGGGACGCGCGTTTGCTGCCGGCACTGCCGGGAGCCGCGGCGAGTGCGCGTCAGGGTTACGCCAGGGGAACGTCGGGGGAACGTCGGATCGGGAACCCGGCGCGAAGTCCACGAACGGCGACCGGTGCTCCAGGTCGCCCGCTGCCGGGGCCAGGCGCGCTGCTGCACCGCCGGAGACCCGGTATCCCTCCGCTGCCAGCACCTCGGAGGCGCCGCGTTCGCGCCCGGAGGGATGCGCCGCCGGCTGCTCCCGTTCGGTGGGACAGACGTAAAAAGGAGGGAAGGCGCTTACCCGGCGCGCCTCCCCTCCCGTCGTATCCTGCTCTCAATCCGCCGCGGTCCGGGCGTTACGGCGCCGCGGGAACCAGCGGGTCGACACGTACACTCTGGGAGCCGCCGCACACGTTCTGGAACTGGGTCGTTGCCCAGCCGGTCCAGCTCACACCCGCCGGAACCCGGATCTTGACCCGCGTCCGCGCCATGAACCCGGAGGGAACCTGTCCGGCGGGAGGCGTCGTACCACAGCTCCCGTCCGTGTGCACCGTAGTGAGCTCGGTCCAGGTCGGGCCGGCCAGCGTCACTGTGTCCGTGGTGTGGTAGGCCACCTGAAACCCGGTGGTATGGCAGTTATAGGCCGTGCCGCCGGTGATCGGGAGGCAGTACAGCATGGATTCCGTATAAGGACCTTCCACGCGGTTCGGATCCGTGCCGATCCCGTCCTGCACGCCGCACAGGTTCACGAAGCTGTGCCCGGTGTACCGGTCTTCCGGAAGCATCGACTGGATAATGCACACCCACACCGGCTTACCCAGGTCTCCAAAGCCGGGAATGCTCCCCTGGAACCGGTAGGTATGGAACCCGTTCGCGGCGGAGAAGACGTAGTTCGGGTTCGCCAGGTCACTGGTCGTGAGCGTGATCGTCGGGTCGGCCAGCTTCCGGTAGCCCGTGGTGTCACTGAAGTACATCACCCCGCGAAGGTCATTCGACGCCGTGGTCGTGATGGGCGCCGGCTGCAGCGCCAGGGTGACGCACGTGTCGCACCCGGTGTTGGTGAAGTTGAACGGCGTGCTGCAGCTCTGCAGGTAGTCCGGCGCGTCGGAAGCGCACACTTCGTAGGCTCCCGGACCGGGCGGAACCAGTGCGAAGTTGCCGTTCGCGTCGGCGGTGGTGGTGATCAGCACGTGCGCGGTGTCGTTTGCGTCCACCAGCTGCACGGTCGCGCCGGCAATCGCGTGTGCGCCATCGGAGCCGTTGCACACCACCTCACCGCAAATCGCGGAGTTCGCTCGGAAGAACGCGCCGCCGCCGCCCTTCTCCGGGCCGACCACGTGGAACGCGTAGCAGAACTGGCTCGGGTCGACCGGATGGTTGTAGGTCAGCGTGAAGACCAGGTCGGGGCGGTTGGTGGGAGCGGTCTGACCCGGCTGGAGATAGTTGCTGGTCGGCCCGTTGATATCCCACCATGCGTAGTCGTGGTTCCCCTGGAACTTCGACTCCGTGCTCCCCACCTGGCTCATCGCCACCGGAACATCCCCGCCATACACCAGGACCCCTTTGATGGGTGACGAGGAGGTGTCCGTGACGGTGAACAGATAGGTGTAGTTGCCACCGCTGGTGCTCTGGAGCGAGGCGGTGACGTACCCGAAGTTCCCATCCTTCAGCTTGTCGTAGGATGGAACCGCCCAGGCGGCAGTCGCGCTCAGCAGAGAACCGAGAAACAGGGCGCACGAAACCGCCCTACCGACAACATTTCTGTTGCCAAGCATGGAAACACTCTCCTTATTACATTCAATTTCAGCGGTTGGGCCGGTGTGAGACCGGTTTGGAATCTGGAGAGTGAGTCCCGTGCGGCGACCCTGGGGTCGTTTGCGTTTCCGGTTGCCCGAGCACTCACTATTCGTCGCTCTGGGGCTCGTCCTGCGCGGCTCCGGACCTTCCGGCTACCCGTCGCTTCGGCGAACCTCCAGGCTCTTGCTCCACCTGCGCCCAACCAGCCTACCATACCACAAGGTGGAGATCTTCAATCCTACCTAAGTTGGAAATTACCGAATGACAATCCAACTTCCGTAGCATCTTCGGATGGCCGGTAGATCAGCCGTTCGTAGTAGCTTCCGGATCGGTGTGTCATACCCGAGGTGCAGCGTCATGCGGCGCCGTGCGAAGCGCCGCCCGGAGAATCCATCGAAAGGTGTAGTCCGATCTTCCTAATCGAGATCGCGGGCGGAGAGGGAACAACCTGATCCAGGACGTGCTCCCCATCCCCGGGCCTTTCCCGGCCATGCCTCGATCGCGGGCGAGCACGCCTTGGCCGTCAGGAGGAGAAACAGGTGGCTCGCAGAGGACGACCCGGACGGGCGACGCGGAGGTGCCGCGGCTTTTCGCTGCTGGAGGCCATGGTGGTGGTCATCCTGCTGGGTGCCGCGCTCGTGGTCTTCTCGGCCACGTTTCCGGCTGCTTCCCGGCGGATGTACAACAGCCGGCACACGGATGTGGCCACGAACGCCTGCAATCTGCAGCTCGAGTATTACCGGGACATCGGATACAGCTCGCTGCCCGCCATCCCCAACGGCAGCTCCAGCACGCAGGTCAGCTTCGCCGCGCCGGCGGATCTCCAGCGAGCCGCCGGAACGGTCACTTTCACCCGCGTGGATCCGGCCTTCGCCGCGGCGACCGTGGATACCGGCCGGGTAAGGGTGGACGCCACCCTTTCCTGGAACGGAGCGCTCAACGACCGGGGCTCCGTTACCCTCACCACCCTGATCCTGAAATAAGAGGCGTCTGATGCGTTCGAGAATCAGCAGGCGAAGGACCCGGCGCGGCTTCACGCTGATCGAAGTCGTGATTGCGAGCGGGGTTACGATGATGGTGCTGTCGTCAATCGTTTTCTTCAGCACCTTCCAGGCTCGCTCGTGGCAGGAGGCGACGGCGGTGTACGGCTCGCAGCGGCCCGGGCAGACGGCGGTGGAGCTGCTGGCCCCGTCCGTTCGAGCGGCACGCAGCGTGGTGGTCGGCTCATCCGGCGCCACCCGGCTCACGCTTCAGATGCCGAAGTATGACAGCAGCGGCAACCTGGTGCTCCCGCTGGCGGACGGAGACATCCTCTCCTTCTACCTCTCCGACGCCACTGGAGACCCGGCTCGCCCCGGCAATATCCTGTGGCGCTCAAAGAACGACACCCCGGACGGGACCTGGTCGATCCCCGGCGGCAAGGGGCGGGTGCTGCTCAGCAGCGGGGCGCTCGGCTTCAGCTACTTTCCCGCCGCCAGCCCGGAGACGGTGACCGTGACCATCAACACCAGCAAGACCATCGGCAGCAAGACGGTCACCTACCCCACGTCCACGGAAGTGCTGCTCCGCAACAAGGGCCTTTAGAGAGGATCCGGAACCGGTATGCGACGCGTCTCCCCGTTTATTCACCGCCGCCGGCGGGGCTACTCGCTGGTCCTCGTGACCGTGATGATCACGTACATGGCGCTGCTCGGCCTCTCCCTCGCGGGCCTCGCTGCCGTCTCCGGGCGGGCCGCCTCCCACCGTCGTGACGGCTCCGGTGCGCGCAACCTGGCCATGGCCGGGATTGATGAAGCAGGGTCTCAGCTCAAGCAAAGTGCGAATTGGACCGGCTTTACGGACCGCAGCCTGGGCAACGGCACGCTTTCTGTCAGCGTCACCACGCCCAGCGGCCAGTCCACGCAGCGGGTCGTCGTCGCGACGGGTACCGTCACCGGGATGAATTACACTCAGACCCGGCAGATTCGCGCTGCGTTCAGCACCGGCGGAGTGGCCCCGGTCTACTACAACGCGCTTGCCGCGAAGACGAGCTTCACCATCAACGGCCACGTCACCATCGGCTCCTCCCCGGCGACGCACCAGGGAAATGTCCAGTGCAACCAGGATGTGGTGCTGAAAGGCTCGGCCATGAACGTGGACGGCTACGTCCACGCGACCGGAGTCGTGAGCACTTCCGGCAGTCCCACCGTCACCCAGGGGATGCTTTCCGGAGTGCCGCCGATGACGTTTCCGGAGGTGGATGCCGCGTTCGAAAACCAGGCGCTGGCGAACGGCTCGCAAACCCCGCCGGGAGGAACGCTCTCCGTGAACAGCGCTTCCACCCTGGTCCAGGGAAGGATCCTGGGAAACCTGGCCATCGGCAGCTCTGGCTGCACCATCACGGGGGTGGTCTGGGTAACGGGGAACCTCACGGTCAGCGGGCCGGTCACCGGAACCGGCACCCTGGTCTGCGATGGAGCGATGGCCCTGAGCGCCGGCTATAACGTCTCTTCCACCGACACGAACAACGTGGTGTATGTCAGCACCTCCACCAGCGACCCCGCGGTCGACCTCGGCGGAAACTCCAGCTTCAAAGGGATCGTCTACGTGCCGTACGGTGGGGTACGGCTCCATGGCACGCCCACGCTGATCGGCGGGATCATGGCGAACGCGGTCACCCTGAGCGGCACGCCGACGATCACCCGCTGGACCAACTTCGATCAGAACCCGCCGGTGGTGCCCAGCATCTTTCAGCTCAAAGGCTGGGAAGAGCTGAACGAGCGGCCGGAGTAGACGTCTCCCACCCCGGGGCGGTGCGGTTTTGGTGCGGTCACGGGCGGAGCGAGCTTCGGAGCAGGTGAAAGCAGGGGTTGCCTGCGGCGGCGGGCACCCCGAAGGGAACCGCTCGCGGCGCGGATTCATCCCGTCGTGGGGTCCCCACGGTAATCCGAGCCGCCCTGTCTCCCAACGGAGTGCGGCGGATCGCCTGCGTCAACCCGCCGCACTCCGCCGAACGGGCTCGCGGAAGAAGCCGCCGCAGAGACCCCTGCTCCATTCCGGGGTGCGGCGTTTTCGGCCGCGCAGCCCGGCCTTTTCCGTGGGCCCGGCTGATCCTCCGATTTTGGCGCGGCCGGGTCGCCACGCTCTCGCGCGCTATCCCGCGCGGCGTGGCGGCGGCGGACGTGGAGCGCTGCGCTGGATAGCGGGACGCCGGGGTGGGGTCCCTACGAGTAGCCCCGCGTGCGGCCCGGGCTGAATCGCCGGGCATCGCCGGGTGCTCTCCACTTTCGCTCCGGCCTGGCCGTGACCCGCCCGCCGCAGTGCCGGCTGCGGCAGCCTGTTGCCGGGTGCCCGGTGCCGGCTGCTCTGCCGGCCTGCTCATCCAGCCGGCCGCGATTCGGTGCAACCTTCGCTGGGGAATTGCCTCCGAATTTCGGTTTGCGGATTGAGGCAGAGCGTGCGGGGGTAAATGGAAGGTAACCGGGCGGTTTTCCGGTTCTCATTGCTCGCCCTCCCGCCCCGGTTCGCACCTCGTTCCCAACGCTGCCGCCAGGCGGCCGCTTGCAAGCTTTACCGCATCAATCCCCGTCGCCGGGCAACGGCTCCACGGAACGCCCGTCACCCGTCCACCGCGCTGACCCTGCTGGAGTGCTGCGCATGTTTCGCCCCGCCCGCTCGCTGCTCTACGCCCTCTGCACCCTCACCGCCGCTCTCGCCGCGCCGGCCGCGCGCGCCGACTCGATCGTGATCGATTGGAACAACGCCGTGCTCCAGGCCATCCGGGATACGAAGCCGGGTCCGCCGATGGTGGCGCGCGACCTGGCGGTGGTGCACACCTGCATCTATGATGCCTGGGCGGCCTACGACTCCACCGCCGTGGCGACGCAGACGGGCGGCCATCTTCGGCGGCCCGTGAGCGAGCGCACCCTCGCGAACAAGGCGGCCGCGGTAAGCTACGCGGCCCATCACGCGCTGGCGGATCGCTTTCCGCAGCCGGCAGAGCGCGCCCGCTTTGACGCCTTGATGGTCCGGCTGGGCTATGACCCTTCCGTCACTACCGCGGACCCGAGCACGCCCGCCGGAGTGGGCATGGCCTGCGCCGCGGCCGTGGTCCGCTTCCGCCACGCTGACGGCTCCAATCAACTGGGAGACCTGAACGGCGGCGCCCCGTTCTCCGATTACACGGGGTACCGCTCCGTGAACGATCCGGACCACATCAACGACCCGAACCGGTGGCAGCCGCTCCGGGTGCCGGACGGCAAGGGGGGCTTCGTGATCCAGAAGTTCACGGCGCCGCAGTGGGGCGAGGTGAAGCCGTTCGCCCTGACGAGTTCCGGGCAGTTCCTGCCTCCGGCTCCCGCGCGGTATCCCTCGCTCGGATACCGGGAGCAGGCCCGGGCGCTGGTGCAGATCAGCGCGCACCTGACGGACCGCCAGAAGGTGATCGCGGA
>CAYQDT010000092.1:0-1749 GCA_964416225.1 uncultured bacterium | reverse complement strand
GGACGGGCCCTCGTCGGAGTTGCCCCCGGGGCACTGGTGCCTGTTCGGCCAGTTCGTCTCGCACCGGGACCGCCTGAGCCTGGATCAGGACGTCAAGCTCTTTTTCGCGCTCGCCAATGCGGAGCTGGATGCCAGCATCGCCTGCTGGGGGACGAAGCGCGTCTTCGATTCCGTCCGGCCCGTGACGGCGATCCACTTCCTTTATGGAGGGAAGAAGGTGCGCGCGTGGGCCGGGCCGGGTCTCGGCACCCGCCTGATCGATGGGAAAGACTGGCAGCCTTATCAGGCGCTGACGGTGGTGACGCCTCCCTTCCCCGAGTTCATTTCCGGGCACAGCACCTTCAGCGCAGCCGGAGCGGAGATTCTACGCCGGTTCACCGGCAGCGATCGCTTCGGCGCCTCCGTGACCATCCCGGCCGGTGCTTCCCGGGTCGAGCCCGGACTCACTCCGGCGCGCCCGGTGACGCTCTCCTGGTCCACCTTCACGGCCGCCGCGGACCAGGCCGGCATCTCGCGGCGGTATGGCGGCATCCATTTCGCGAATGGTGACCTGACGGGACGGTACGTGGGGCGAGCCATTGGAACGCGGGTCTGGGAGAAAGCACTGACCTACTTTAGCGGAACCGCCGCACCGTAGCGGGCCGGCACCGCGGGTTGCGTGGTGCGGCGCCTCTCTCTGGCGGAACGCCGGACGGTGCGCAGCCATCCGATAACCGGCCGATCGCGCTACTGCCGCGCCTTCTCCGCGTCACCTCTCGGGCTCGCCCCTCCGTCTCTCCCCTGGGGCTCTCCCATTCCGCACTCTCCGCGGCTCCGTGGGGGAATTTCCCCGCACCGCGGCGCATGGACGCCCCTTTGACGATGCTTATGCATTCCACGGGGCCTCTTAATACTTACTTTACGCCCGGCCTGCTATTCTTCGGGTTAACCAAACGAATCGGGGCTGCCCAGGTCGTTCTCGATTCGCGCTCCCTTCTCTCGGGTTGTTCCGACCGGGCGGGATGCGCACGGTGACCCTATTCCGCCCGCTATCCCGCCAGAGCGCCCCGTGATTTCCGCCGAGCCAGAGCACCTCGCCGTCCGCCGTCTTCCGGGCGAATCCGTGCGGCCCACCCGCCTCCGAGCGCCGTCTCCGCGGTCCCGCGCGGGCGAGGCGTACGTCTTTGCCGGCAATGCCCGTCGGTGGCGGTCGGTCCGGGTGCTGTTCCTTGCGGCGGCGGGCCTGGGCGTGGCCCTGACCGCGGTAACGCTGGGCCTCTGCCTGGAGCCGGCCAGCCTGCCGGATCTCGGCTTGCGGCCCGGCTCGACCGCGCGCGAGACGGCGAGCCGGGCCGTGAAGCTCCACTCCGGAGCCGTCCCGGTCGGCGCGTACTCGAGCACCCTTATCTTCACCCGATCCACGCGGCGCACCATCTCGAGCCGTACAGGGAGGCAAACCAGCGATGAGTATTGAGGATCAGACGGCCCGGACAGCCGCGGTGCCCCAGGACCACGGAGCCACCTTCAAGGCCTTCTACGGCACCTCCGAGGTCACTCCGGGCGGAGCGGAGGAGCACCTCGCCGCCCGCTGGGCCTGGCTCCAGCCGCACCTCCCGCCGGTCGCCGGGCTGCGGGTGCTGGACGTCGGCTGTGCGGAGGGACTACTCACGCAGAAGATCGCGCAGCAGGGACCCGCGCTGACGGTCGGCGTGGAGAAGCGGGCCGACCGTGTCGAGTGGGCCAATCAACTGCCGGAGGTCCGTGAGGGGC